>JAUSPL010000109.1 GCA_030656535.1 Gemmobacter sp. | reverse complement strand
CACCGTCGGCCAGCCAGCCTTTCAGATTCTTGGCTGCAGCATCGCCCAGTATCGCCTTTGCAATCGCGGGATGCGACACAAGGGCGGCCTCAAGCTCAAGGAAAGGGGTATTTGGCGGGTCGGTCAACGCACGTGCTGCGGCCCGGGGGTCGTCCATCGCGGCAAAGGCGGCGTTCACCTGTTCAACGTCGATCGACAGACGGCGCAGCGTGCCATCACCCTCCAGCGTCATCCAGTCCGTGGCGGCCTCGGCCTCCAGATTCAGTTCAAACTGCGGACCGAGGGCCTTTTCCTCAACGGCCAATCCGCCAAGACCAAGCTGGCGTACGACCCTGAGGCCCGCGCGGATGATGGAATCGTCAATCACCATGATCGTGACTGTTGCACCTGAAATGATGTCAAGCTCGCGCGAGCTTCCGCCCGCTGCCGCTTCGGCCACCAGGTCAAGGCCGCGGTATCCGGCAACCAGCGCCTTTACCTTGGCATCTGGAATTCCAATAAGAACAATTGGTTCCGAGTGCTTGACCAGCTGAACCCCGATCACCTGTGCGGCGTCGTTGACGGCAACCATCGTGTGAATGGGCTTGCCCGAATAGCCAGTGGTTGCCACGAAATCCGAGGTGATGAACGCATAGCCGATCCGTTCGCCGGCTTTCATCACCTGAACCACGGGCAGGGTATCAAGTGTACTGCCAAAGGCATCGGCGCCTTCAACAAGGTCGCCCACCTGAACATCGGGTAAAAGTTTGGAGAGGAAAGTCTGCGCCGTCGCTGTTGTCAGCCCGGACACGAGCATCACTGCGACAATGGAAAGCGCTTTGAGCAAAGCTGCAAGGATCATCATGCGGGGGCGTCCTTTGACAAGGGGCGCCCGGCGCCGCGCGTTTGGCAGTCACTGTCGGCGTATGCGCAAGGAAACATCAACGCATAACGCGCCACCAGCGGGGGGCCACGCGGCAAGGGGCGGGTATTGGGTTTTTCAATGGCGGGGGCTTTGTACCAGTGCACGTCAGATTCAAGATCATGCAGGGCAAAATCCACAACGGCTTGGCCCAAAGGGCCGGAAGGGGAGGCGACCATTTGTGCGCAAGACAGGCATTCGCGGCATGATGTCTGCGGATCAACGGGCAAGCCGTTTGCGTCGACCAGGATCGTCTTGACCGCACCGTCTGCGCATATCTCGATAGAGATATACCTGCCGTGCCCGGCGATCTGGGCTGCAGCAAAAGGACCATAGACCGCAAGACATGCGATCAGCAGCAATCTGAGGCCGAGGCGGAAAACGTTTATCATGCTTGTATCTTAGCACCAACGGAATGTTGCACACTGATACGGATCATGTGGGGCGATCCATTGACGGTGGGGCCAACAGCAGCCCGCCAACGGACGCCTCTGGCCCAGGAACCCAGGCGCTCAGGGCCGCCACCATGACCACAAGCGCCGCCTTGTCGAATGGCAAGACCGATGCCGGCAGCGACGAAATCCGCGCCTTGACCAGCCAGTTGCGCCCAAAGACGTTCTCGCGCGCGAGATAGCCCCAAAGGACGACCAATCCCGACAGAACAAGCACCGCGACACCCAAGCGCGACCAGCCTGCCGAAACGGCCACGGCGACCCGCCCGGCCAGCCAGAACCCGACCAGGACCGCCAGTAGCCAACCGACCTGACCAGTTCGGAACCGCTGTAAGCAAGAGCCCGGCGACCACCGCCGCGATATAGCCAAACAAAAACTCGTGGGCATGCCAGGATACGGGGTCAAGGGCTGTCGGCAGGGTCAACAGGCGGGCCAGCATCAGCACCCAAAGCACCATTGACAGGACCGCCCAAACCGCTGCCCCCAACAAAATGGGGCGAAAACCAAACGTCAGAATTGCCCGTCTGCCCCAAGCCCGCGTTTGTTCAGCCGTCGTGCTCATGGCGCAGCGCGCACAGGCTCGAGGCCTGCTTCGGTCACGATGGCGTCCAATCGAATATCGTGAGGTTGCGGAAAGATTGTGGCCAGTCTGGCCGATTGGAACCCGACTCCAATGGTGAATGGCCTTGGGTCAAGCGCGGCCAGTGTCCGGTCGAAATACCCGCCGCCATAGCCAAGACGAAAGCCATCGGCATCCCAACCCACAAGCGGTGCCAGCGAAATATCAGGCGTCAGGACCGTCGCATCTGGCGGCGGGACCGGGATGTTCCAGTCCCCTCGTACCATCCGCGTGGTCGGCGTCCAGCGGCGAAAGACCAAAGGGGCCGCCTTTTGTTCTACGACAGGCAGGCAGACGAGGACGCCCGCCGCGTATAATCCGGCCATCAGTGGGCGTAGGTCAGGTTCGCCCTTGATCGGCCAATAGGCCGAAAAGACCTTGTCCTGCATCGTGCCGAAACGCGCCGACAGCAGGTCACGCATATGGCCTGTCAGCGCCGATGCAACCGACGCAGCGTCCTCGACGCTTAGCGCCTGTCGGTCGGCCCGCAATCTTGCGCGTTCCGCAGTTCGCCAGCGCGCAACGTCTTTTGCCTGTTCTGGGTCTATGGCCAGCGGGTCGAAATAGTCTGGCGCGATCTGGCCCGCGAGACAGGGCGGTGAGGCGTAGCGGGTAATTCTTTCCTGATCGGTCATGGAATAACGACCTTTTCCCGAGGCTCGGCTTGCGGAAAAGGCACGTCGTTTTCCAGATGCATGTGGGCTTCCAGTTCGGCCAAGAATGTCTTCAGCCCGGAATAAAGTGCAGCCCATGTTCCGCAGACGCCGTCTGGCAAGGCAAGCCCCCCCGTCAGCCGACGGATTTCGGCGATGTCTGCCGCAAGATCTGTGTGGTTGGCGCGCATCATCGCGAGGGGTCGTTCCGGGTCCGGCGTGCCATCCGTGCGGATTGCGGGGTCCAGGACCAGCCCTTCGGTGGTCATGTGGGCCTCCATCTCGCTGATAATCTTTTCCAGCAGATCGGCCAGGCCTTCGGGCACGCAGGTGTCGCCGAAATGCATCGTCTCAACCCGCTCGGCCATCTGAGCAAGGAGGGGAAGCTGTGCGCGGTGCCGGGCGTGATAGGTCGCCTTGATGTAACGGGTCAGCGCGGCGGGGTCTTGCAGCGTGGCTGTATCTGTCATCAAGGTGTCCTCTCGTCAGCGCAGGGTGGGGGTTTGGTTCGTGGCCATGCGGGCTGTGTCCTCGACGGCCATGTGCAGCGACCTTGCGATCCTCTCTGCGCGTTCGATCACATGCACCGCACCCGCAGGTGTGCAAGTTTCACCAGCGGTCTCGCGAAACAGGGTCAGCCACCGCTCAAAATGCGCCCATGTCACAGGAAGATGCGCGTGCGCGGGAACCGGAGCCCCGTGATAAGACCCGGTCATAAGGGCAACGGACGACCAAAAGGACACCATCCGATCAAGATGCGGGGCCCAGTCCGTGATGTGGCTGGCAAAGATCGGCCCCAGAACGGCATCGGCGCGGATCTTGCCATAGAAGCTGTGCACCAGGTTGGTCAGCATCGCATGGTCAAGCCCGGTACGATCCATGATAGCCTTGGTGTGTGCGGGCCTTGCAGAAGATATGCGTGGGTCGTCGGCCATCGTGGCACCTTGCAAAAAATCGCGTTGCAACCCTGCTTAAACCTGATAATTGGTATTGTAAATACCCATTCAAATATCGGAAGGCCTCATGCGTCTGACCTCTTTCACCGACTATGGACTCCGCATGTTGATGCGTATGGCCAGCGCCCCTGAGCGCGCCTATTCCACCGCTGAGCTGGCCGAGGAATTCGGCCTGTCGCGCAACCATCTAAGCAAGATCATGCAGCGATTGTCGCGGGGCGGGATCGTGGAGACCCGGCGCGGCGGGGGGGGGGGCGCGATGCTTGCCAGGGCTCCGCAGGCTATTCGTTTGGGCGAAGTGGTGCGGCTACTGGGTGAGGATCAACCGCTTGTGGAGTGTTTCCACGCCAAGACGAACACCTGCTTGCTTGACGGTCGGTGTCGGCTGAAGGCGCGGTTGCGCGCCGCCGAACTGGCGTTTCTGGCCCATCTTGACGGGGCGACACTGGCGGATGTCGCTCTTTCTGCAGCACCCATGGAAACCTGACGCCCCTACTCCATTCCTATCGAACGATGAAAGGAACTGAACATGTCGACATGGCTACCGACCTTGATCACGAAAACCCCCGAAGAGGGCTATGACCTTGCCGTAAAACTCTCGCGGATGGCGGTAAAGCTGACCCAACCAGACCCAGTGGCACGCGACCGGATGCGCCCAGCCTATGCCGAAGACGCCGAGGCGTTGATCGCCGTCGCCTCGGTCGTTGCGACGCATTTCGCGACCGTTGCCGCAGCCAACGGGTTCTGGAAAGACGTGCGATGACGTCGGTCGAAATCGGCGATGACGGCTTTGTCGTCGATGCAGAGATCATCGCGCAAGCGTTGGGGATTTCCGCCGCGCAGGTTCAGATCCTGATGCAGTCAAAGGTGATCACCTCTCTGTGCGAAAAGGGCGTGGATGCGGATGAAGGGCGCTGGCGGTTGACGTTCTATTACAACGACCGCGCCTTTCGGCTGACCGTTGACGACAAAAGTCAGATCCTCGGCCGCGCCCGGTTCGACGCACCGCGAAAACGCACCGAACCAAAGTGACGGCTTTGGGCGCAGCCCTCAAGAGTGTCCAATTCATCAGGACTGGGCAGAGGGGCGTTGACAAGCGTGAGGTGCTCTCCTAACTGTTGTTAGCGATTTATAACTAACTAAAGGATTGCCTCGTGGCTCCGCGCAAATCAGCCGATGATCGCAAGACTGAAATCGTTGCGACGATGCTGCGACTGGCGGATGAGCTTGGCCCGGATCGACTGACAACGACCGAGGTGGCAAAGGCAGTTGGCCTGACGCAGCCGGGCATATTCCGTCATTTTCCAACCAAGCAGGATCTTTGGCTTGCGGTCGCCGTACATGTTGCCGAGCGCATGACCGATGCCTGGTCGGCCGTTCTGGACGAAAATCTGGACCCGCTGCCCCGTATTCAGGCGCTTATCCGAGTGCAACTGCATCAGATCGCTGAGAACCCGGCCATTCCTGCGATCTTGCATTCTCGTGAATTGCAGTCCGGGAACGCCGCTTTGCGGGCGCAATTCCTCGATCTGATGACGCGGTTTCAAGCCCTCTTGAGTGAAGCCCTGACCGAGGGTGCCGCGCGCGGAGTTTTCCGCGCTGACCTTGCCCCAAAAGATGCGGCCATCTTGCTGATTTCGCTTGTTCAGGGGCTGGCGATCCGCTGGTCGCTGGGCCGACGCGCCTTTTCGCTGGAAGCGGAGGGTGCGCGATTGATGGCCTGTCAGATTGACCTGATGAAAATGGCACCTGAAACAAAGGAAACCGCATGACAATCCTGTCCGGCCGCAACATTCTGGGTTTGATCGCCATCGTGGCTGTCGCGGCCGGCGGGTGGTTCTTTTTGACCGAGCGACCCGTTTCCGTGCCTGTCGTCGTGGCCCGGCAAGGTGTCGATATCCGGGTTTATGGTCTTGGCACGGTTGAGGCGCGCATCGTGTCGAAAGTCGGGTTCGAGGTGGGTGCCGCCTTGTCCGAGCTACTGGTCGACAGCAACGATACTGTCGCCAAGGATCAGGTTCTGGCCCGCCTGCATCCTTTGGAGCAAGTGGCCCGTGTGGGTCGGGCCGAGGCCGGCGTTGCGGCGTCCCAGGCGGCGATCTTGAAGGCCAATGCGAACGTCACGCGGGTCAGGGCGTTGTTGGCGCAGCGTGTGGCGGCAAATATGCGCCAGCAGGAACTGGCCTCGCGCAGCGCGATTGCGGCGACGCAGGCCGAGGACGCGCAGCGCGATGTCGATGTTGCCGAGGCAGATCTGATCGTGGCGCACAGCGAGGTGGCTGTCGTTACGGCACAGGCCGCAGACGCCCGTGCGGCGCTGCAGTATGAACAGACGCTGCTGGATCATCATGTGTTGAAAGCCCCGTTCGACGCCGTGATCGTCGAGCGCCACGCAGAGGCGGGTACAGTGGTGCGGGCTGGTGATGTGATCTTTACGCTGATGGACCCGAAAACAGTCTGGGTCCAGACCTACATCGACGAAGGTCGCGCGGGCGAATTGGCGCTGGGGCAGGGCGCGGAGATTCGGTTGCGGTCGTTGCCGCATTCTGTCTTTGCGGGCACCATTGCGCGCATCGGCATCGAAAGCGATCGCGTCAACGAAGAGCGCCGCGTTTGGGTTTCCTGCGCCGCCTGCCCGAGACAGGTGTTCCTGGGCGAGCAGGCAGAAGTCCGGATTACACTCGCCACCCTTGCAGATGCCCTTCTTGTGCCAGAAATCGCCATTCAGGGCTTTGACGGCCATCAGGGTCGCGTCTGGGTCGTGCAGAATGGTCGATTGGCACTGGTTCCGCTGATCTTTGGCCATCGCACCGAAGACGCGCAGGTCGAGGTCGTCTCGGGCCTGCCCGAAGGGGCGCAGATCGTTGGCCGTGTGGTCAAGGGTCTGGCCGAAGGGCGGCTTGCCCGTGTGACGGGGGATGCGCCATGAACCTTGCCTGGCGCGATGTCCGCCACAACCTGTTCCGCTTTATCCTGACCTGTCTGGGCCTCGGCCTGCTTATGACTGTCGTCCTTGCGATGATGGGCATTTACAACGGGCTGGTCGCTGACGCGTTGAATATCGTGAAGGCACCACAGGCCGATATCTGGGTGGTCGAGGCTGATACGCAGGGCCCTTTCGCAGAAGCCTCGAAAATCCCAAATGACACCCGCGACGCAGTGGCCCGGCTGCATGGCGTGACCGAGGTGGGCACCCTGACATATCAGACGATCGAGGCCCCCTTTGGTGGGGCGGTGCTGCGGCTTTATGTCATCGGGTACGAACGTGGTCGTCTGGGTGGCCCGCAAACCATTTCAGAAGGGCGCGGGCTGGAAGCCAGTCATTTCGAACTGGTTGCGGATGCCAAAAGCGGGCTGATGATCGGCGACATCATTGCGCTTGGGCGCAATCGGTTCACGGTTGTCGGGTTGGTCAAGGACACGATGAATTCGGGCGGCGATCCCGCCATCTTCATCACACTGGCTGATGCGCAGGTTTTGCAAACGCAGCTTGCCCCTCCGGCCGCGCGTGTTCAGGTTGCGCGCGGGGGGGCTGCGTCGGGTGGGGCAACCGCTGCTGCCGTTGTCGCGCGGCTGGATGCGAATGTAGACCCCGAAAGCGTAGCCCTGACGGTGAGGCAGTGGAAACACCTGTCGGC
This sequence comes from Gemmobacter sp., assembly GCA_030656535.1. Lineage (GTDB taxonomy): Bacteria > Pseudomonadota > Alphaproteobacteria > Rhodobacterales > Rhodobacteraceae > JAUSPL01. Next base: position 150 of record JAUSPL010000109.1, on the reverse strand, counting down.
GCTGACCCAGGCCGATCAAGAGGAAATCCTGATCAAATCGGTGGTGGACAAGGCGCGCAAACAGATCGGCTTGTTCCTGGGAATTTTGCTGACCGTGTCTGCCGTGGTCATCGCGCTGATCATCTACACCATGACGATGGAAAAGCTGAA
>JAUSPL010000104.1 GCA_030656535.1 Gemmobacter sp. | reverse complement strand
TGCCCAGCGGCTGGAGGCGCGGACCGACCGGGTGCGCGTCAAGATGATCGAGCGCAACCGATCGCGGGCCGAGGCTGCGGCCGATGCGCTGCAACGAACCATCGTGCTGAACGGCGACGGCATGGACATGGATCTGTTGCTTGAGGCCGACATAGACCGCGCCGACGCGGTTCTGGCCGTGACGGATGACGACAAGACCAACCTCCTGGTGTCGGTGCGCGCCAAACAGTTGGGATGCCGGATGGCCAACGCGCTGGACAACGATCCCACGATGATCCCCTTGATGGGCGCGCTGGACATCGACGCCTATATCCACCCGCGCGCGCCCACAGTGTCGTCGATCCGGCGGCATGTCCGTGATGGACGGGTGCGCGCGATCTATTCGATCGGCGATGCCGAGGCCGAGGTGATCGAGGCGCAGGTCTTGTCGACCTCACCGATTGCGGGACGTCTGGTGCGCGAGATCGAGTTTCCCGAGGGCGTTCTGGTTGGGGCCGTCATGAAAGGCCGCGAAGTCGTGCGCCCGCACGGCGACCTGCGGATCGAGGAAGGTGATGTGATCGCACTGTGGGCAATGGCAGCCGATATTCCCGAAGTGGAGCGGTTGCTGCAAGTCTCCATCGATTTCTTCTGACCGATGCGGCGGGTATACGATCTGCCACTGATTGTGATCCTGATGGGGGTCAGCGCGCTGGCGATGTATATTCCGGCAGTACATGCGCTGTCCTTGCGCGATCTTGGCGTGGCGCGGGCGTTCTTTTATTCTGCCACCGTGCTGTTGATCCTGACCACCATGGTCGCCATCGCGACCGCCAACCATGTCCCGCGCAATGCAACCCACAGCCATTTGCGCGCGCTGATGGCGGCTTATCTTTTGTTGCCGCTGATGCTGGCCGTGCCGTTTGTGCAGGCGGTGCCTGACACGTCGTTCTTGAATGCGACGTTCGAGATGGTGTCGTCTTTCACCACCACAGGGGCCACGCTTTATGACACGCCGGGACGATTGCCGCCGTCGGTGCATCTGTGGCGCGCGGTTGTGGGATGGTTTGGCGGCTATTTCGTGCTGTTGACTGCGGCGGCGATCCTGGCACCCCTGAACCTGGGTGGGTTTGAGGTGCTGTCCCCACGGTCCGCCGGACGCAGCAACCTGTCCTTCGGGCAAATCACGCGGCTTGCCGACCCGTCGGCGCGGATCTTGCATCATGCCAAGTTGCTCTTTCCGATCTATGCTGGGCTGACCATTGCGCTGTGGGTCGGGTTGTTGCTTGCGGGGGACCCCAGTCTGGTCGCGCTAACCCACGCGATGGCGGTGATATCCACATCCGGCATTTCACCGGTCAACGGCCTTTCGGGCGCAAGTTCGGGCATCGCGGGCGAGGCCTTGCTGTTTTTGGGCATGATGTTTGCCGTGACCCGCCGAAGCATGCCGGGCGCGCCGCGCATCGACGCCCAGTCGTCGCTGCAGCGCGACCCCGAAGTCAGGCTTGCCTTGTTCTTTTGCACCACCGTGCCGCTTGCGTTGTTCTTGCGTCACTGGATTGGCGCAATCGAGGTCGCGCCGCCCGAAAGCCTGATGTCAGGCACGCAGGCGCTGTGGGGCTCGGTGTTTACGGTCCTGTCATTTCTGACGACGACCGGGTTCGAATCCGAAGGCTGGCTTGATGCACGCCAATGGTCCGGACTGGAAACCCCGGGGTTGATCTTGCTGGGCCTTGCCATGATGGGGGGCGGGGTCGCCACCACGGCAGGCGGCGTCAAACTGTTTCGGGTCTATGCGCTTTACAGACTTGGCCGACGCGAGATGGACAAGCTGTCAGAGCCGAGTTCGGTCGCAGGTGGCGGTCCTGTCGCACGGCAGTTGCGCCAGGAAGGCGCCTATATCGCGTTCATCTTTTTCATGCTGTTTGCCCTGACCCTGGGGGCGATGAACGCCGCGCTGGCGCTGGCGGGCATAGGGTTTGAGAAAGGCGTCGTGCTGTCGGTCGCATCCCTGACCACCACCGGCCCGCTGGCCAATGTCGCGTCCGATGCCGTCAGCGGCTTCGGGGGATTGAACGCTGCCGCCAAGGTCATTTTGGCGCTTGGGATGGTCCTGGGTCGGCTGGAGACGCTGGCCTTGTTGGCCGTCCTTGCCCCGGCAGCATGGCGGCGATAGCAACACCGCAGAAAAAGGTCTGTAGGGGATTGTTTTTTGGGGCTGGAATCTCCTCGTTTGCCGCTTCATAGTAAAATTTCAAGCCGGCGGGGAGGGAAACCGCGGGACAAAGGCAAGAAACGCGCGACAAAGGCAAAAAAAACATGGCTGCCGACAAACAGAATCTGCAGGACGCCTTCCTCAATCATGTCCGCAAGGCGAAGGTTCCCGTTACAATTTTCTTGATCAACGGTGTAAAACTTCAGGGCGTTATCACCTGGTTCGATAACTTCTGCGTGCTGCTCCGCCGTGATGGGCAGTCGCAGCTTGTGTACAAGCATGCGATTTCCACAATCATGCCGGGCCAACCTATCAGCCTTTATGAAGGGGATGAGTGATCGGTACGATAACCGAAGAAACCGCCGAACGCGCGACTCGCGCCTTTGTGCTGCATCCTGACCTAAAATCCGAACCTTCGCGCCGCCGCCCTGACCACCGGCTGGCCGAAGCGGTTGCATTGGCGGCTGCCCTTCCGGGCCTGGAAGTCATGGGCGCGGATGTCGTGCGTTTACCACGTGCGCAGCCGGGAATGCTGTTTGGCACTGGCAAGGTGGCAGAGCTGAAAGACCTGTTTGCCGAACTCGAGGTCGGGCTGGTTCTGGTCGACGGGCCGGTCACGCCCGTTCAGCCACGCACTCTGGAAAAGGAATGGGGCGTCAAGCTTCTGGACCGTACCGGATTGATTCTTGAAATTTTTTCCGATCGCGCGCGCACCAGCGAAGGCCGGTTGCAGGTTGAACTTGCGGCCCTGTCGTATCAGCGCACACGACTGGTACGGGCATGGACCCACCTTGAACGCCAGCGCGGTGGCTTTGGATTTGTGGGCGGACCGGGGGAAACCCAGATCGAATCCGACCGCCGCGCCATCGACGATCAGGTCATCCGCATCAAGCGTCAATTGGAAAAAGTCGTCAAAACGCGCGAACTGCACCGCGCCGCGCGCCGCAAGGTGCCGTTTCCTGTGGTGGCTTTGGTCGGGTACACAAACGCGGGCAAGTCCACGCTGTTCAACCGGATGACCGGCGCAGACGTGCTGGCCAAGGACATGCTGTTTGCCACGCTGGACCCCCCGATGCGGGGTGTCACCTTGCCATCGGGTCGCAAGGTGATCTTGTCGGATACCGTGGGTTTCATTTCCGATCTGCCGACACAACTGGTAGCCGCGTTTCGCGCCACGTTGGAAGAGGTGCTGGAGGCCGACCTGATCTTGCATGTGCGCGACATCAGCCACCCGGAATCCGATGAACAGGCCGCAGACGTGGCCGACATTCTGACCAGCCTGGGTGTGACTGACGATACCCTGATGCTGGAGGTCTGGAACAAGCTGGATCTGCTGGACCCGGTCGCGCGTGAAGCGCAGGCCGCAACTGCCAGCCGCCGGGACGAGGTGTTCGCGATTTCGGCCCTGACCGGCGAGGGGCTGCCAGAGCTTTTTGAAGCGGTTTCGCAACGCCTGTCCGAGGAAAAGACCCCCCGCGACCTGCATATTGCCTTCGAGGATGGCCGCAAGCGGGCGTGGCTGCACGATCAGGGTGTCGTTACCTCCGAGGCGCAGGACGAGACCGGCTGGGCGTTGGACGTGTTGTGGACGGCACGACAGGAAAAACGCTTTCGCGATTTGTGACTTCGCTGTGCGGTGACGTCAGACGGTG
>JAUSPL010000099.1 GCA_030656535.1 Gemmobacter sp. | reverse complement strand
CACCGTGGTGCGCGACATGGTCCCCGATGCACAAGCGGCGTCGATGATCGGCTATGTCACCATGGGCATGGCACTGGTGCCAATGGTCGGCCCGATCATCGGCGGCGCTATCGACGAGGCGTTCGGATGGCGTGCGAACTTTGTTCTTCTGTTCATCCTGGGGGCGATCGTCACGGCGATATGTTGGGCCGATCTGGGTGAAACCGCCCGCCCGTCGAAGACCACCCTGATGGGGCAGGTGCGTCAGTATCCGGTCTTGTTCAAATCCTACCGGTTCTGGGGGTATGCCATCACGGCGGCTGCGGCCTCGGGGGCGTTCTTTTCCTTTCTGGGCGGCGCGCCGTTTGTCGGTTCCGAGGTTTATGGAATGTCGCCCGCGACGCTGGGCTACTACTTTGCCGCGCCGGCGGTGGGATACCTGATCGGCAACTTTGCGTCCGCCCGGCTTTCGGTTCGGATGGGCATCGTTCGGATGGTACTGGCAGGCGGACTGGTGCTGTCGATAGCGATGTCGGTGTTGCTCGTTCTGACGTTGATGGGCATCCGGCATCAGATGCTGTTCTTTGGCATGATGACCGCCGTGGGCATCGGCAACGGGCTGACAATGCCCAACGCCAATGCGGGCATGATGTCGGTGCGGCCCGATCTGGCGGGCACGGCATCGGGGCTGGGCGGCGCGATCATGGTAGCGGGTGGGGCGGCTCTGGCCGCGTTGGCGGGTGCCGTGTTGCAGCCGGGCGGCACCGAGTTGCCCTTGGTGGCGATCATGTTCGTCACGTCCCTGATCGCATTGGGGGCGACGGTTGTGGTCATTCGGCGAAACCGGCTGCTGGGCCTGTAGATTGCTTGACCCTATGGTTTGCAAAGTCCAGTCCTTGATTTGCAAAGCTCGCGACCTCGCGTAAGGGTACGGCTAGTGGCGGGGGTCTTTGGCCCAAGGCGATTCCGGGCCGGTGGAAAAGGGGCAAGCATGGCTGTGCAGAAACTCTATGCGGGTGCCAAGCTGCGCGAGATGCGTGGCAGGCTGTCGCTGACCCAAAAGGCCTTTGGCGAAAAGCTTGGGGTGTCGCTGCCATACCTGAACCAGATGGAACACAACCACCGTCCCGTGTCGGCCGGCGTCGTCTTGCGACTGGCGCAGGAATTCGGGTTCGATGTGACAGAATTGACCGTGGGGGACGCCGAACGAATGGTGTCGGACATGCGCGAGGCGCTGGCCGACCCGGTGTTCGGGTCGCCGCCGCCGCTGGCAGATTTACGGCTGGCGGCGTCAAATGCGCCGGGGTTGGCGCGGGCGTTCCTTGACCTGCACCTGGCCTATCGGCAAACCACCGAGCGGTTGGCGTCGCTGGACGAGGCTTTGGGCCGCGAGGACCGATCGGCGGCCCCGTCACCCTGGGACGAAGTGCGGGACTTTTTCCACTATTGCGACAACTACATCGACGCGGTTGACCGCGCCGCAGAAAGGTTCGCGCGCGGGGCGGCGGGCGATCTGATTGCGGCGGCGACCTCGGCGCTGGTGGCCAAAGGCATCACGCTGGAATTCGCCGAGACAAAGCTGGTGCGTGCCTATGATCCCATTGCCCGCACGTTGGTCATTTCGGCGCGTGCGGCCGAGGCGACGCGACGGTTTCAGATCCTGCACCAGATAGCGTTGTTGACACAAGGCGATCTGCTGGAAGCAACATTGGATCTTGCCCGGTTCCAAAGCGCCGAGGCGCGGGGCATCGCCAAGATCGGGTTGGCCAACTATTTTGCGGGAGCGGCCTTGATGCCCTACGCCGCGTTTCTGGCTGCTGCACAAGAGGACCGCCATGATCTGGAGCGGTTGTCGGATCGGTTCGGGGCCTCGATCGAACAGGTGGCGCATCGGTTGTCGACGTTGCAGCGGCCAGGGTTGAAGGGGGTCCCGTTCTTTTTCGTGCGGGTCGATCAGGCGGGAACGATCACCAAGCGGCATTCGGCAACGCGGTTGCAGTTTGCCCGGTTTGGCGGGGCCTGTCCGTTGTGGAACGTACACCGTGCTTTTGAAACCCCGGGGCGGTTCTTGCGTCAGCTTGCGGAAACGCCTGATGGCGTGCGCTATCTGTCACTCGCGCGGGATGTGACCAAGCCGGGCGGCAGCTTTACCGCACCTGTGCGCCGGTTCGCCATTGGTCTGGGCTGCGAGATCACCCATGCGGCGCAGATGGTGTACGCCGACGATCTGGATCTTTCGCGCCGGTTCGAGCCTATAGGGATTTCGTGCCGTATCTGCGAGCGTCCCGATTGTCATCAGAGGTCGGTTCCGCCGCTGGAACGCCGCCTGAAGGTGGACCCCGACCGGCGCGGGGTGCTGCCTTATGTCATTGCACCATAAGGCAGCACCGATCTGGTAGGCAACTGTCGGCCCGAAGGGTACGTCCAGCGCGGTGACGCGCTGGTGATATTGATCTGACCCGGTCCGGGGTCAGGCAGAAAGCATCTTGCTGATCTCGTCTTTCAGGGTCATGCGGGTACGACGCAGGCTGGTCTCGTGTTCTTCGGAGACGACTTCGGCCCGGGTTTCTGCGCGGTGGATGGCACGATTTACCTCATGATATTCATCACAAAGCCGCGCAAAATGCGCATTCTCAAGTTTCATCGTATGAATCTTGTCGACAGCCTGCGGAAATTCCTCGGCCAGTTCGTGCGGTGTATTGGACATTGTCGCGCCTTTATGTTGGTGGTTACAATCTAGGGTAGCGGTCGCGCGGCGGGCCTACCTTGATCTTGATCAACCTCCCGGCCGAATTTGCCTTCGGGTCATGTGTGTGGGCGTCAATCTTTGGGGGCAACCATCGTTACCAGGACCTTGGCGCGCATGGCCTGAGCCAACGCATTGAACCGCGCCTGGGCAACCTCGCCATACAGCCCCTGTCCGCGTTCGGTCAAGACCAGTTCCAGCACCCGCTTTTTCGGGCTCCAGCGCAGCGACCCTGCCGTGTCGGGCTCTGCGACCGAGAACATCGCCCCAAAGCGCATCGCCTTGCCGAGCACTTCTGCCTCACGCATCTGGTCCTCGCTCAACAGGCGAAACAGCGCCTCGAACCGCGACCCTGCACGAGAGTTCTTGTAGCGGTGCAGCAGCGCCAGCCCCAAAAGCACTCGTCCCGGATGATCCAGACCGCCAAGGTTGGCACGGGTGGCGTTGTCGAAACAGACCTCTGCACGGTAGTCAGGGTGGGCGCGCCAGGTGGTGTCGTGCAGCAGGCAGGCGGCCTTGATCAGGCGCAACTTGTCGTCTGACACGCCTTTGAAGATCGGGGACAAAAAGGTGTAAAGTTTCTTGCCGAAGCCGGGCATCCTTGCCTGCGTCGCTTCGGCCATCCGGGCAGCCTCGATCAGCGGATCTCGCGCGCGCAGTTTTTCTGGCATCTGCTCATAGAGCAGACCTTCGCGGATGCCATAGGACGACACGTCGATTTCGCGCGGTTTGAACACCCTGACCAACTCGGCCAGCACCTCGCAGGCCAGTGGCACCAGTATCATTCGTTCGGATCCGGTGCCCGTTCGCGCGCGCAGAACCTCGGGGTCGTTGCGACCGATCCATTCGATGGTTTCTTGCACCGAATTTGGTTCCATGCGGTATTCGTGCAGGACCGTCAGTGGATATCCGCGACGTTCCATGTCCAGACGCGCGATCACGCGCCAACTGCCCCCGACCAGATAGATCCTTGATCCACTGGGGTCAAACCCCTCGCTGGCCTTTTTGAGGACCGACAGGATGTGGCTGCGTCGCGCCTCTGGGTCGGGGATCTGTTGGAGCCTGAACGGGCCCAAGGGCGTGGACACCCGTTTGCCGACCTTGCCTTTGCTGACCCGCGCCAGTTCCATCGAGTTTCCGCCGATGTCGCAGACGATCCCGTCGGCTTCTGGCCAACCAAGCAACACACCTTGTGCCGACAGCCGCGCTTCTTCGTTGCCGTCGATCACCCACAGCCGCAGCCCGGTTTCGCGTTGCACCTGGTCGCAAAATTCGGGGCCGTCTTCGGCTTCGCGCACGGCCGCTGTCGCGACGACTGTCAACGGGGCGACGCCCATACCTTCGGCAAGCAGGGCAAACCGGCGCAGCGCTGCCAGGGCCCGCACCCGACCTTGGGGGTTCAGCCGCCCGGTTTCCGCCAGACCCTTGCCCAGACCGGCCATCACCTTTTCGTTGTAGAAATAGGCCGGGGACCGTGCTGCCCCATCAAATACAACCATGCGGACCGAGTTTGACCCGACGTCCACCACGCCCACGCGGCTAAGCGCGCGCACCGACGGATCGTCAAACAGCGGACGGCCGAAGGGCTCGAACTCCTCTGGTGCAGCGGTCACGGGTGTGTCCATGGCCAGAATCCCCTTTGGCGTGTCTGGCCACCTGATGCCCCGGCGCAGGGCTCCGCGTCAATCCTTGGAATGCGCCAGACGCGGAACGTCTGCGTCTCCGGCACTGCCACGGCCCGACAACGACGGGTTTTCCATGAAAAACTTGTGGCAAGAAAACAAGCTACCGTCATCGGGCGCCAATTGTCGCGTATAGCGCCCATCCGCCGACAGGACCCAGCTTTGTGCCTCATCGGCCATGTTCGCGGCCATGATCTGGCTTTCGATCTGGGCTTTGACGGTCGGGTTGACGATTTCGATCAGCGTTTCCACCCGTCTGGTCAGGTTTCGGCCCATCCAGTCAGCAGAAGATATGAACACCTTTGCCCGTTTCGACGGCAGGCCGTGACCGTCCGCGAAACACATGATGCGCGAGTGTTCAAGAAAACGTCCGACGATGGATTTGACCCGGATATTTTCCGACAGTCCCACCACGCCGGGGCGGATACCACAGATGCCGCGTGCGATCAGGTTGATCTTTACCCCTGCCTGTGACGCGGCATACAGCGCGTCGATGACATCGGGTTCGATCATGCTGTTCATCTTGGCCCAGATTTCCGCAGGCCGCCCGGCGCGGGCATGGTCGGCCTCGGCGGCGATCAGTTCCAGCAGGCGCGGCTTGAGGCTGATTGGCGAGATCGCAAGGTTTTCAAGGCCCTCGGGCTGGGCATAGCCAGACAGATAATTGAACACCTTGGTGGCATCGCGTCCCAGCGCGGGGTTCGTGGTGAACAGCGACAGATCGGTGTAGATGCGCGCGGTGATCGGGTGATAGTTGCCGGTACCAAAGTGGGTATAGGTGACCAACGCATCACCTTCGCGCCGAACGACGGTGCTGATTTTCGCATGGGTCTTGTAGTGGATGAAGCCATAGACCACATGCGCCCCCGCCCGTTCCAGACGACGCGACTGGCGGATGTTGGACGCTTCGTCAAAGCGGGCCTTCAATTCGACCAGCGCTGTAACGGATTTGCCTGCCTCCGCAGCCTCGCATAGGGCGTCGACAATCGGGCTGTCATAGGACGTGCGATACAGCGTCTGCTTGATGGCCAGCACGTTCGGATCACGGGCCGCCTGTTGCAAGAACCGGATCACGGTGTCGAACGTCTCATAGGGGTGGTGCAGCAACATGTCCTTTTGCCGGATCGCGGCAAAGATATCGCCTTCATGGTCGGTCACCCGTTCCGGCACGCGCGGTGTAAAGGGCGGCCAAAGCAGGGCTGGGCGCGACGACAGCACCAGTTCTTTCAGGTCGGCGATGCCAAGCATGCCTTTGACCTCGATCACCTCATCCTCGGCGACCATCAGTTCGTCCATGATCAGCGCGCGCAGGGCGGGCGGCGCGCCGGCAGATATTTTTAGCCGGATCACCTCGCCGCGACGGCGACGCTTCAACGCGGTTTCAAACTCTCGCACCAGATCTTCGGCTTCGTCTTCGACCTCCAGATCGCTGTCACGCAGCACGCGAAACGCGCAATGGCCAATTTCGTCATAGCCGGGAAACAGGCTGCCAAGATGCAGCAGCAGCAGTTCCTCCAAAGGCAGCGCCCGGTGTTCGCCATTCCGTTCGGGCAAGGTGACAAAACGGTTGATCTGCTGGGGGATCGGCAACAAGGCCCGCAGCCGCCGCCGGTCGCTTGTGCGTTCCAGTTCCAGCCCAAGGCAAAAGCCGGTGTTTGGAATGAACGGAAACGGGTGCGCCGGGTCAATGGCCAGCGGCGACAGCACCGGAAAGACCTGTGCGATGAAATGGTCAGACAAGAAGGCGCGGTCGCCCTTGGTCAGGTTTGACCGGGTCAGGATTGAAATCCCCGCCGCGTCCATTTCCTTGCGCAGGGTGTTGAGCGTCTTTTGTTGGGCCACCATCAGGTCGCGGGCATCCGCGTTGATCATCACCAGCTGTTCGCCCGGGCTGCGTCCATCGTCAGAAATCGAGGCGTTGCCCGCGCGCCGGAGTTCGCGCAGGCCCGCAACCCGGACGGTATAGAACTCATCCAGATTGGTCGCCGAAATCGACAAGAACCGCAGCCGTTCCAGCAGCGGGACCCGCAGGTTGCCGGCCTCTTCCAGCACGCGCCAGTTGAATGCAAGCCATGACATCTCACGGTTGAAAAACCGCTTGGGACCGTTGATTTCGGCCTCGGGAAGCGAGGTGGGGACGGGGAACGGAGCGTTCAGAAAATCTGCCTGTGTCATGGCGCTTTCATCGGAAATGGCTGTAACGAGAGTATGACGGTATCGATGGATCGGTTGCAATGTTTTGTCATATGGCCGACAGGGCGGGCAATAACGGGCGCTTGTCCAGCTAAAGGCAAGGTCAGTCGAATTGATCGCCAAACAGGTCGGGGGTGCCGAAGTGGTCCGCGGCCATGGACCGGGTGATCGCGCGTCCTTCGGCCAGCGCGCGCGCGTCCAATGCGGCAACAATATCGCGC
>JAUSPL010000087.1 GCA_030656535.1 Gemmobacter sp. | reverse complement strand
GCGGGGCTGCGCTATTACCAGAACACGATGGACAGCGAGCGTGCCAAATTCATGGCCGACTGTCAGGACCATGTGACCACCGCCACCACGCCGCTCGTGTTCTTCAGCCTGGAGTTCAATCGGCTGGATGAGGCCCATTTGGCAGGTCTGTTGTCCCAGAACGCCGATCTTGCGCGCTACAAGCCCGTTTTCGACCGCATGCGCGCGATGCGCCCGCATCAGTTATCCGATGAGCTGGAGCGGTTCTTGCATGACCAGTCAACGGTCGGGTCCGCCGCATGGAACCGGCTGTTTGATGAAACCATGGCCGGGCTGACGTTTACAGTGGCTGGTGAAGACGGGTTGAACCTTGAATCCACCCTGAACCTGCTGACCGACACCGACCGCACGAAACGCGAGGCGGCAGCGCGGGCCTTGGCCGCAGAATTTGACAAGCATATCAAACTGTTTTCCCGGGTGCACAACACGCTGGCCAAGGAAAAGGAAATCGAAGACCGCTGGCGCAAGATGCCCACGCCCCAGCATGGGCGCCACCTGTCGAACCATGTCGAACCCGAGGTGGTCGAGGCGCTGCGCAATGCCGTTGTCGCGGCCTATCCCAAACTGTCGCACCGCTATTACCGGCTGAAGGCCAAATGGATGGGGCTGGACAAGCTGCAGGTCTGGGACCGCAACGCCCCCCTGCCAATGGACACGCCCAAGACCGTGGACTGGCCCACCGCGCGCAAGACAGTCACCGATGCCTACGCCGCCTTTGATCCGCGCATGGCCGACCTGGCGGAACCGTTCTTTACCCGTGGCTGGATCGATGCAGGCGTGAAACCCGGCAAGGCACCGGGCGCGTTTGCGCATCCGACCGTGACGAATGTGCACCCCTATGTCATGCTGAACTATCTTGGCAAACCACGCGACGTGATGACCCTTGCGCATGAACTTGGCCACGGCGTGCATCAGGTTCTGGCGGCGGGTCAGGGGGAATTACTGTCCTCGACCCCGCTGACGCTTGCGGAAACCGCGTCGGTGTTTGGCGAGATGCTGACCTTTCGCGCCTTGCTGGATCAGGCCAAGACACCGGCGGAGCGCAAGATCTTGCTGGCGGGCAAAGTCGAGGACATGATCAACACCGTCGTGCGGCAGATCGCGTTCTATGATTTCGAATGCAAACTTCACGCCGCGCGTGGCGAAGGCGAGCTGACCCCCGACGATATCAACGCCCTGTGGATGTCCGTGCAGGCCCAAAGTCTGGGCGATGCGTTCGAATACATGGACGGCTATGAAACCTTCTGGGCCTATGTTCCGCATTTCGTGCACTCGCCGTTTTACGTTTATGCCTATGCCTTTGGCGACGGTCTGGTGAACGCGCTGTATGCTGTCTATGCGTCAGGCTTGCCGGGCTTTCAGGACAAGTATTTCGACATGCTGAAGGCAGGCGGATCAATGCATCACAAGGACCTTCTGGCGCCGTTTGGCCTTGATCTGTCCGACCCTGCCTTCTGGGACAAAGGGCTGTCGATGATCGCAGGCTTTATCGACGAACTGGAAGCGATGGAGTGAAATGACGTGGCCCGTCCGCATCGGACATGCGGGCGGGCCACATCATTTTCCGCACCAGTCCTGCCTGCGCAACACAAGTCAGCAGCTTAGGCACCATGCCGCCGGCTTCCGGTCACGCGCTGTTGCCTGTACATCTGGTTTTCCTGCGGCATCAAGGTTTGCGCTTGATCCGTGAAATTGCCCAAAATGGGACCATCAACACCTGGATGGTCCCATCTGATCAGGTCAAGGCCGCGGCCGTCGGTCGGTTCAATCGCCCCCGTCAAGCCGGTTCCAGCATGCCCTTTTCGCGGGCCAGTTCGGTCATCCGGGCCTGCAGCTTTTCAAACGCCCGCACCTCGATCTGACGGATACGTTCGCGGCTGACCGAGTAGCGCGTCGACAGATCCTCCAGCGTGACGGGTTCGTCCATCAGGCGGCGTTGGGTCAAGATGTCGCGTTCGCGGTCGTTCAGCGCGTCCATGGCCGAAGTCAGCAGCGACATCCGGGTGGTGTATTCGTCGCGTTCGGCATAGTCGCCGGCTTGATCGGCGTCTTCGTCTTCCAGCCAGTCCTGCCATTGGGTGGCACTGTCACCTTCGGACCCGACCATCGCGTTCAAGGATGCATCTCCACCGGACAGGCGGCGGTTCATCGCGACCACCTCGCCCTCGGTGACGTTCAGGTCATGGGCGATTTTCGCAACGTTTTCAGGACGAAGGTCACCCTCTTCAAGCGCACCGATGCGGGACTTTGCCTTGCGCAGATTGAAGAACAGTTTCTTCTGGGCCGACGTGGTGCCAAGTTTGACCAAGGACCACGACCGCAGGATATATTCCTGGATCGAGGCCCGGATCCACCACATGGCGTAGGTCGCCAGACGAAACCCCTTTTCGGGGTCGAACCGCTTGACCGCCTGCATCAGGCCCACGTTGGCCTCTGAGATCACCTCAGCCTGCGGCAGACCATACCCGCGATAGCCCATGGCGATTTTCGCGGCCAACCGCAGGTGGCTGGTGACCAGCTGGTGTGCTGAATCCGCGTCCTGATGGTCAACCCAGCGCTTGGCCAGCATGTATTCCTGTTCAGGTTCCAGCATCGGAAACTTGCGGATTTCCTGAAGATACCGATTGAGGCCCTGTTCCGGGCTTGGTGCGGGAAGATTGGTATAAGTTGTCATCCGTCCCTCCTCAGGGCGCGCGCAGGGTGTGGTTTGCGCGAATTTTCTTACCTATGCGTCACTTAGCCACTGCACAAGGTCCGGCTGGCCGACACGATGCACCGCGGCAGTGATCCTTGAACGAAGGATGAACCGATTTCCGTCTGGGACCAAGCACATG
>JAUSPL010000083.1 GCA_030656535.1 Gemmobacter sp. | reverse complement strand
TGTCCCCGGGGGACGCGCCTTTGCGATCAAACCCGCGGCCTCAGGTGTTGCACCAACATCACGGTCTACACAAACCGCCGCTCTTACTATTTCCACGTCGTCGAGGCGCGTGAGACACCGCATTACGTGGTCCAGGTCCGTTATCCCGAGAGCCGCGCTCAGCCGACCCGGGCCGTCGCGGCCGATGCGCCGAACGCGAACTACGCCGTCAGCGCCAGTGAAGAGTTCACACCGACGGCCATCTGGGATGACGGCACCTTCACGTATTTCCGCTTTGCGCGGAACGCGCCGGTCCCGGCCATCTTCCGCTATGCGAATGGTGGCGAGCGGGCGGTGAACAGCACCGCGATCGAGGACGGCGTCATCCGCGTCTCGGGCGTGAACCGGCAATGGGTCCTGCGCCTCGGGGAAGACGAGGTCTGTGTCCAAGATATGGGACGCGAGGCCACGTCATGAGCCAGGATACCGAAGATCTCGCCGCACGCCTTGCGGCTCTTGAGGGCACAACCGGTAAGAAGCGGGGTGCCGCACGGCCATCCCCGTTGACCGCCATCCTCGGCGTGGCCGGGATCGTGGCCGTGGGTGGCCTGGCCTGGACAGCGCTTCAGCCATCGCCAGAAGCACCGCTGCCCACCGCTGCCCCGGAAGAGTTCCAGACCGCGGGATCGGGCTTCGGCGATCTCGCGCCCATGCCCGCAGCCGAGCCTGCGCCGCCGCTACCGGCCGAGACCGGCCCGTCCGCCTCGGAACTGGCACTGATGGAGAGCCTGGAAACGCTGCGGGCGGAGCTCGAAGACCTGCGCGCGCGGCCCGTCGAGGCATCGGGCAGCGGGGCAGAACCAGCCATCGCCGACCTCACAGCGCAGATCGCAGCGCTGCAGACCGCCTCGTCTGAGGCGCAGCGCGCACTCGAGCGGCAATTGACTGAACGCGACCGGGAGCTTGACCAGCTGCGCATGGACCTCGAGTTGGCAACACTGACCCCGCCCCAGCCTGCGGACATCGGTCCGAACGAGGAGGAGCTGCGTCTGGCGGAACTCGAACGCCGCCGTATCGCGGAGGCCGAGGCGCGGGCCGAACGCATTGCCTCGCCCATGATTGCGTTTTCCGGGGTGGGGGCAGGGACTGACCGAGAAAACTCGCTCGAGGCGGCACGCCTGAATGAGGACGAAGCCTTCGTGCGCGCAGGCGCAAGGCCCGCCCCGGTGACGCGGGCCGAAGTGATCGTGAACCCCGGCAACACCGTCGTGCAAGGCACGATGATCCAGGCCGTGACCGAGACGGCGCTGGACAGCACGCTGCCCGGCGCGATCCGGGCCATCGTCTCGGAAGACGTCCATTCCTTCGACGGCACGCGGGTCCTGATCCCGCGCGGCGCGCGTCTCGTGGGACGCTACCGCTCCGACGTCGCGCTCGCGCAATCACGGGTCATGGTGGCCTGGGACCGCATCATCCTGCCTGACAACCAGACCGTGGAGATCAGCGCTTTCGGCGGGGACGAGCTGGGTCGCACCGGCACCACCGGCTTTGTCGATACCCGCTTCGCGCAGCGGTTTGGCTCGGCTGCGCTGATCTCGCTGATCGGGGCCTTGCCCGCAGCCGCTGCCGGTCAGATTGAGGATGAGGCCGCGGCCGACATCGCGAGTGATGTGGGCACGGACCTGCGTGACAGCACCCAAAGCGTGATGCAGGACTATCTCGCGATCCGGCCTGTGATCCATGTCGATCAGGGCACGCGGATCACGGTCATGGTCGACCGCGACCTGGAGATATTCTGACATGGCGGCGAGCTATCTCGAAGCCTCGCTCGGCCGCCTTGGCGCGCCCGTGCAGCGCGACGACACGATCGAGATCTGCATCAACCCCGACGGGCAGGTCTGGGGCGAGTTCCAGGGTGATCACTTTATGCGAAGCCTCGGTACCCCGCTCAGCCAGACTGAGATCAAGGATCTCGGCAACCAGATCGCCTCGGCCGCCTCGACCACACTCAGCACCAAGAAGCCCATCGTTTCGGTCTCGATCCTTTACCGGGACCGGCCGATCCGGGCGCAGGTCATCCAGCCCCCGGCCGTTGAAGGAGGGTTCTCGATCTCGCTGCGGTTCTTCTCGTCGCTGCCGCTGGACGCGATCCGGCTCGGGTTCCTCTATGGCAAGGAGCGCAGCCTTGAAGGCCTGCGCTTTGAGCGCAACGCCGCGCTGCGCGATGTGGTGGCCTCAGGCGACATCGACGCGGCCTTGCGCTTCTGCGTCGAAAACAAGCTTAACATGATCGTTTCGGGCGGCACCTCGACCGGCAAGACGGTCGCAGCGCGCAAGATCCTCTCGCTGATCCCACCCGAGGAGCGGATCATCACCATTGAGGAAGCGGCCGAGCTGCGCCCCGAGCAGCCAAATGCTGTGACGCTGATTGCGGATCGCGACACCGAGGCCCGCAGCGCCGATGTGCTCCTGGCCTCCACCCTGCGAATGCGGCCCGACCGGATCGTGTTGGGCGAAGTTC
>JAUSPL010000191.1 GCA_030656535.1 Gemmobacter sp. | reverse complement strand
AGTTCCATACCCCGTCGCGGCTGCGCAAGCACAACGGCAAGATGGGTTTCAAGGACTGATCCATGGGGCGCGCAGGGTCCGCGTTCCGGCGCAGGGTGGGGACCCCTGCATCGCCGGAAAACCGGACACCCATACAGCGATGTTCCGCCAGACGGCGGAGCAGGCCCCGCAGGATTTTCAGTCTGTTACAAAAAGCCGGGGTGCAGTGTGGCACCCCGGCTTTTCCATTGTCGGACTGATCGGCCGATCTGCCTGAATGTCAGGCCACAGCTCCGGCCTTCAGGCGTTCTTGCAGCGCAGACAGATCGCTTTGCGGGACACCGATGGCCGCAAGATACGCCGCAACAGACCCATGAGTCTGGTCGATATGCCCAAGCGCCGCTTCCATCGTCGGGGCGGGGCTTTCAAGCATGCGGGCATAACTGGTCAGATCGACGCCGTTTTGACCGGCGACGGCCAACAGGTCTGCCACAAGCTCGGGGATCAGGTCTGACGTCATCGCATAATCGGCCAGAATGTCATCGCGTGCCACCCCTGCCAGCCCCAGCAGAATCGCGGCGATGAGTCCCGTGCGGTCCTTGCCTGCGGTACAGTTGAACATGACGGCCCCGTCATCCGCGGTGGCGATGATCGAAATCACTGCGCGGATGGCGTCTTGTCGTTGCGACAGGGCCGCAAGATAGAAAAACAGCAGCGGATCCCCCATCGGGTGATCTTTGCCCGCCATGATGGTGGGGGCCAGATCATCGAACAGGGGCAGGTTCACAAACCGGACATCCTCGCGCCCGGCAAAGGGGCTGGGGGCCGATTCGACCTCGTGTGCGGTGCGCAGGTCGATCACGGTGCGCACACCGGCGGCGACAAGCTCACTCGTTTGCTGGGCGTTCAGCCGGTGCGGGCTGTCTGCCCGCAAGAACCGACGCCACGGTGTCACTGTCCCGGTCCCGGTCCGATATCCGCCCAGATCGCGGATGTTATAGGTGCCTTCGACGGGCAGGTGTCGTTTGTACATGTGGTTACTTTCAGCTGAAGGCGCGCAGTCGCGCCTGATCTATCACACCCAGCAATCTGGGCTCGGGCGTCATCGGGGCAAAGGTCACCGTCAAGCCGCTGTCGCGCAAGGTGCAGATGCAGAACCCGGTTCCTTCGACAATGCGCATGTCGCTGCGTTCAAGCAGGTCGACGGTCGAGTTCAACCCGATGCTGACCACAAGCGGGATTCCGTGCCAAAGGCTGACGCGGTTCATGTGGATATGGCCCGACAGCATTCCGATCACACCGCGCCCTTGGACCAGTCCGGCAAGACGGTCGGTGCTGGCCATATCCAGCGCCGCCCAAGGCAACCCGTCCGGGTCGACGCAGGGCGGGTGATGCAACACGATCAGTTTGGGCAGCCCTGCGTGGTTGTCCAGGGCACCGGCCAGCCAGTCGAACTGACCTTCGTCGATGGCCCCTGCCACGCGGCCCGGCACCAGCGTGTCCAATGTGATGACATGCAGCCCCGCCAAGACGGTCTCATGCACATAGGGCGCGTCCCCGGTCCGGTCGCGGGTGACGTGAAACGCCTCGCGCTTGTCATGGTTGCCCAAGGCCAACAAGACCGGTACCCGAAGCGGGGCCAGCAGTTCATCCAGCAAGCCATAGCTTTCCGGGTCGCCCTGATTGGTCAGATCACCGCTGCACACCACGAAATCCGGCAGCGGGTCCATGGCATTGATCGCCGCCACCGCGCGCGTCAGTGCCCCAGAGGTATCGGTTTTCATCTGCGGATCATTGCGCGACGGGTGCGACAGGTGAAGATCGGTCAAGTGAATAAAACGGGTCATTTCAATGTCCGGCTGCAGTCAGAAGAGTTTGCGTATAAGCGTGTTCGGGGGCGGTCAGCACCTGTTGGGCTGGGCCGGCTTCAAGACACCGACCGTGTTGCATCACCACCAGTTGGTCGCAGATACTCGCGACCACAGCAAGGTCATGGCTGATGAACAAAATGCCAAGACCCAGGTTTTCCTGAAGATCCATCAACAGATTCAAGATCTGTGCCTGCACGGATACATCCAGCGCCGATACAGCCTCGTCGGCCACCAGCAGCGCCGGGCGGGTGACAATTGCGCGGGCAATGGCAATGCGCTGACGCTGACCGCCGGAAAATTCATGCGGGTATTTCGACCCATCGCTTGGCCGCAGGCCAACCTGTTCAAGCGCCTCTTCGACACGGCCGCCCTGCTGGGCGTTCAGCGCGCGCAGGGGTTCGGCGATGGACCATCCTACTGTGCGCCGCGGGTCCAGGCTGCCGTAGGGGTCTTGAAACACCATCTGGAACTTCTGCCGCAACAGTCGCAGATCCTGGGCTGACAGGGTGTTCAGATCCTTGCCCTGAAACCGGACTCTGCCTTGATCCGGCGCCTCGAACGCCATCACCATCCGGGCGATCGTCGATTTTCCAGACCCGGATTCCCCAACGATTCCCAAAGTTTCGCCTGCGTTCAGGGTGAAACTGACGTTGTCCACCGCCGTCAGCACATCCGGCGGCGTGAACAAAGCCTTGCGCGGCAGCTTGTAGCGGCGGGTGACCGCGTCGACGTGCAACAGGGTGGTCATTGGGCGGCCTCCAGCCTGTGGCAGATCGCGCCGTCTGTAAGCGGGGGACGAACCGTGGCGCAGACCGGCAGCTCCACCGGGCAGCGGCCGGAAAACCGGCAGCCTTGCGGCAACAAGGCCAGCGGCGGCACAGTACCGGGAATGGTTGACAACCGCTTGCGGGTGCCGTCGGGCGCACGGTTGGTGGCCCCGAAGGCGGTGCCGAACCCGGGCCGGGCGCCCAGCAATCCCTGGGTATAGGGGTGGCGCGGCGCGGCAAGGACCTGTGCTGTTGTCCCACGTTCCACAATGTCGCCGCCGTACATCACTACGATGTCCGTCGTTGTGCGCGCCACAGCGGCAAGGTCGTGGCTGATGAACACAAGCGCCATCTGGCGCTGCTCGGACAAACGCACCAGAAGCTCCATGATGCGCAAGGCGACATTGGCGTCCAACGCGGTGGTCGGTTCATCGGCAATCAGCAGACCGGGGTTGCACGCAAGCGCCAAGGCAATCAGCACCCTTTGCCGCTGCCCGCCCGAGATTTCATGCGGGAACTGGCGCATCCTGGCGACCGGGTCGGGGATGCCGACCTCTTCGAACAGCGCAAGGGCGCGCGCCCGGGCCGCATCGCG
>JAUSPL010000077.1 GCA_030656535.1 Gemmobacter sp. | reverse complement strand
TGCCGGTCAGCAGGCGTTCGGGGAAGGCGGTGATGAAGATGACCGGCAGGTCCGGGAACACCGCCAAGATATCGTTGATGGCGTCGATGCCCGACGAATTGTCCGCAAGCTGGATGTCGGCGAGGATCAGATCCGGTCTGTCGCGTTGCGCAAGCTGAACGGCCTCGGTGCGGGTGCGCGCGATCCCCGTCACGGTGTGGCCGATAGATTGCACGATGTCGGCAATATCCATCGCGATAATCGCTTCGTCTTCGATAACCATCACGCGGCCAGACACAGACGCCTCCATTTCGTGGATAGCAGCACCGATAAGTTCGGCAACGGCTGACTGCTCGATGCCCATGATCCGGGAGATCTGGTCCGCGCTGAAACCTTCGATCACGTTCAAAAGAAGCGCCTCGCGCGAATGTGGGGTCAGTTGTTCCATGTGGTGCTGGGCCCGCGCGGACAGTCGGGAATCCGGGTCACCGACGGGCGCGCCTGCGGAAGACCACAGCACATGAAACGCGCGAAACAACGCAACTTTCGGTTCGGCGTCCGCTTCCATCGCGGAGATGTCCTCAAGCAGTGCTTCAAGCGTGGCCGCGGCAAAACGATCACCGCTTGACTGGCTTCCGGTCAGTGCGCGCCCATAGCGGCGAAGGTAGGGCAAGTTTGTCCCGATTGCAGTTGTCAGGCTTTCGGCGGTCATTTGTCTACTCCCAGACAATTTTTGCGTATTCTGTGGAACCAACGCACGAATTCTGCGTTGGTTCCCTGACAAGGTTGAATGAAGGCGAAAAAAGTGTCGAGCGAGATGTCAAACAAAAAGCGGAGATCTGCCGGGGATGGCGTGAAGCCGACGCCGGCTTTAGCGCGAGAGATCGACGAAAACCTCAAGCGCGTCTATCGCGAAATTCTTGTTGAGGAAGTTCCTGATCGCTTTACCGCGCTTTTGGAGGCGCTGAAAGCCAAGGAAACCGAGAAAAAGAGCGATGGGTCGTGATGGATGACGCCTCGCCTTCATCGCCGGCGACGAACCTTGATCCGCGCGATTTGATCGTCAGTCACATCCCCGCGCTGCGCGCATTCGCCATCTCGCTGGCACGCAACGGGGCTACGGCAGATGATCTGGTGCAAGACACCATCGTCAGGGCGTGGACGAATATTGAAAAGTTCACCCCAGGCACTGACCTCAAGGCATGGATGTTTACCATTTTGCGCAACATCTTCTTTTCGCAGCGCCGCAAGGCAGTGCGCGAGGTTTCTGACCCGGACGGCCTCCATGCGGCGACCTTGTCGGTTGCCCCGGCGCACGACGGAAGCCTTGCCTTCAAGGAGTTTCGGACCGCATTTGACCGCTTGTCTGCGGAACATCGTGAAGTGCTGATTCTTGTCGGCGCGAACGGGTATTCCTGCGAAGAGGCGGCCGCAATGACCGGGGTGGCGGTCGGCACTGTGAAAAGTCGGACCAACCGAGCAAGAGCGCGTCTTTGCGAACTGCTGGGACTTGAGGGAAAGGGGGATGACTTTTCCAGGCCGGACCCGGTCGCAATGGCGGTTGCTTCGGCGCTTCAAAGTTCAGGTGTCTGAATGCCTCTGAGTAAAACCGGCCCGGTCCGCAGGCGGCTAGGCGTCCGCTTGATGGCCGCGGTGGGTATGGCTTTGATGCCGCTAGCCCTGCTGGCCTATGTGCAGGCCGACAGGGTGCATGAGCAGGCGCGAAACGCCGCCGAGGCCGCGTTGTTTGGGCAGACGCTGTTGGCAGCAACCCCGCAGATTGAGGCGATCAATGCCGCACGGGGGATCGTGCGGTCGCTGTCGCTTTCGGTTCAGCCTCTCGTTGATGACCCCGAGGCGTGTTCAAGGTTGATGCGCCGGTTCACGTCGGCTGATCTGGAGCTGGCCTTTGTCGGATTTATTCCGATTGATGGCCATACGACCTGTTCATCCAGTGAAGATCCCGTGGACTTTTCCGCTTCGGCAAGATTGAAGGATATGCTCGCCAATCCGCGCCCTGTCTTGACGGTCAATCTGAAGGGTCACGTGTCGGGTGAGCCTGTTTTGGTATTCAACCAGCCCGTAAAGGACGAAGCCGACAACCTGCTTGGGTTTATGTCGATATCCGTCCCGCATCGTGCCCTGGAGCTTATTGTCGACAAACCAGATCATGGCATGGGTATGCCGGAACCCATCAGCCTGGTGACATTCGACCGCAACGGCACAGTGCTGACATCGCAATTCGATATCGAGACCGAGGCGTCACGTTTGCCTGTGGGTCGCCTTTTAACCGACTTTGTCGACCAAAAACCTCAGTCATTCAGCGGCACGACCCCTGACGGGCAGTCACGCATCTTTGCCGTGGTCCCGATGGTCGAAGGCCAGCTTTATACGATTTCATCCTGGATGCCGACAGCAAGTACAGGCCTCTTTGGGGGGGAGACGCCGCTGTGGCTCTTTCCTGCGGCCATGTGGTTCGCAAGTCTGCTTGTTGCCTGGATCGCGACTGAATACGAGGTTCTACGCCACGTGCGCGCGCTGCGCCTGTCCATCATCGCCTTTGCCGGCGGCAACCGGACGGTGAACACCCCCGATATGGATCGGGCGGCCGTTGAGTTGCGGGATGTGGGCGAGGCCTATGAGCGCATGATCGAGTCCGTTTTGCATGACGAAGCCGAAATGGAAGACATGGTGCATCAAAAGGAGGTCCTGCTGCGTGAGGTGCACCACCGCGTCAAAAACAATCTGCAGTTGATCTCATCCATCATGAACATCCAGATGCGCAAGGCCGCCAGCCCCGAGGCCAAGGCCTTGCTCAAGGGGCTGCAGGACCGGGTCATGAGTCTGGCAACGGTCCACCGTGAACTTTATCAGACATCAGGGCTTGCAGATGTACGCGCGGACGAATTGCTTGCCATGATCGTGGCGCAAGTCTTGCGAATGGGATCACAGCCGGGCCAAACGGTCACCTGCAAGACAGACTTCGAGGACCTGAGGTTGACGCCGGATCAATCGGTTCCGCTGTCTTTGATCCTGACCGAAGCGCTGACCAATGTGTTGAAACACGCCGGTCGGGGTGCAGATGGCAAGATAGCCTTGAAAGTCACTTTCCGCCGGTCGGGTGACGGGCATGCTGAACTGCGTGTGGCCAACTCGACCGCGATTGCGGGGATGGAACGCGCGCCGCGCCCGGAAATCGAAACGACGGGCATAGGCGAGCAGCTTTTGTTTGCCTTCGCGAGCCAGTTGGGGGGGGATCTCAAATCCGGACAAGAGGGAGACCGCTTTGTGGTTTCAATTGACTTTCCGCTGCGTTCCTTGGCCGAAGCCGAGGAACGGTTTGTGACGCAATAGGTACCATGTGACCATGACGGTGAATGACGGTGAATGACAGTGCGCGGGGCGGCCGGGTACTTTTGACGGCTGCCGAAGCATATCCCGCGCTGGAGCAGCTTTTTCTGCAGTCCGAGCACACCATCCGTGCATCGTTCATGGTGTTCGACCTGACAACCCGGTTGCGTTCGCCCGAAGGGCTGGCCATCGGCAAGACATGGTTTGATCTGATCGTGCACACGCTGCGGCGTGGGGTCCGGATCTCGATGGTTGTATCGGACCTTGATCCTGTGATGCGTCCGCGCATGCATCGGGGCACGTGGCGCACCATTCGCATGTTCCATGCCGCGGCAGAGTTGGCGGATGCCCCTCACAACCTTGATGTGGTTCCGGCAATGCATGCCAGTGAAACCGGCTTGGGGGTGCGGGTCCTGCTGTGGCCGGTGATCTTGCGCCGACTGGCGCGCACGGCGCGCTGGCTGAACCGGCTGACCCCGGACCTGCGCACAGCTGCCTTGCGCGAAATACCCGGCGTCGCCTATCGGTTGCGGTTTCGCGATGACGGCACGGTCCGACCGCGGTTTTGGCCGGTCCCCCGCCTGTTCCCGGGTGTGCACCACCAGAAGATCGCGGTTTTCGATGGCCGCCGTCTGTATGTGGGCGGGCTTGATCTGGACGAACGGCGATATGACAGCCCTGCGCATGACAGGCCTTCGGCGCAAACCTGGCACGATGTGCAGCTTGTCATTGAAAACGGGCCGGAACCCTCAGCAGCAGAAGAACACCTGAAGTCATTTCTGGGTATCATTGAGGGCAAGGCAGAGGCCGGCCCGCAGATCGGCGTCCTGCGCACCCTGTCACGCAAGCGGCGCAATCAGCATTGGCATCTGGGTCCAGAACCCGTCGTGAATGAGCTGCGCGAGGCACATTTTGCAGCAGTCCGGGGGGCAAAGCGGCTGATCTATCTGGAGACACAGTATTTTCGCGACAGAGGCCTTGCAAAGGCATTGGCCGATGCCGCCAGAACCAACCCCGCCCTGACGCTTATGTTGATCTTGCCGGGCGCCCCCGATGATCTGGCTTTTGGCCGCAAGGCCGGGCTTGATGTCCGGGGCGGGGAGTGGCTGCAGTCACGCTGTCTGCGCCGGATCGAAAAGGCATTCGGCCCGAGGCTGTTCATTGGCGGCCCAGTTCAGCGTCGCCGTTGGCGCAGTGACCACCCGCTGGGCCGGGATGGACTGCACGGGGCGCCGATCATCTATGTCCATGCCAAGGTGTCCGTTTTCGATGATGACTGCGCCTTGGTGTCGTCCGCCAACCTTAACGGTCGGTCACTGCGCTGGGATACCGAGGCAGGCGTCCGCCTGAGCGATCCAGAGGCGGTGCTTGGACTGCGACAGCGCATCATGGCGCATTGGCTGCCGCCCGATGCTGCGCCCGGGTATTTCGACCCTGCGCGGGCCGTCGGTCTGTGGAACCGGCTGGCATTGGAAAATGCGCGACTCGTGCCTGAACGCAGGCGCGGATTCATCGTGCCCTACGACATCAGGAAAGCCGAGCGTGATGGTCATGTTGTCCCATTGCTGCCCGAAGAGTTGGTCTGAGCCAGCCTGCTGATCGGATCAACCAAGAGGCACCCAGAATCATGGGCACCTCTTTGTCCTCGGCGGGGCTGGCAACATTCTCAGCCGGCGGTACGCTTGGATGTTGAGCTCGTCTGCTGGTCCGCCCCACCTGTTCCCAGGATACGAACCCAAAGGATCAATGGTATGGCAACGATGCCGCCGATCGGTCCCCAGATCCAGATGCCGAAAACGATCGACACAAACACCAGCAATGGGTTGATGGCCGATCGTCGCCCGACGATGGCCGGTGTCAGAAACTGACCTTCGATCATGTTCAGCGCGAGGAACCCCAAGGGCGGGGCCAGGACCAGCGCGCCGTCGAACACGGCAACCGCAGAGAACAACAGGGCAACGGCCAGGACTGCCGGGCCGAGATACAGGATGAAGTTCAGGGTAAAGGCCAGCGTTCCCCACAGCGCGGCGTTCGGCATGCCAATCAGCGCCAACAACCCAGCGGTCGCCAACCCCAGAATGGCATTCACCGCCGTCACAGTCAGAAAATACCTGGAAACTGACCTTTCGGCATTGCGCAGGCGAACAGCGATGATGGCCCGGTTTTCTGGCGCCGACAAACGCCTGGCGACGAACTCATAGATCGACTCGCGGCTCAGCAGGAAAAAGAACAGCGTGCCAGCAAACGTCAAAACCTGCGCGGCAATCGCGGGCGCAAGCCACAAAGCATCAGCCATATCTGGCATCGGCATTTCGGCGACATCATCCCCGGTCTGCGCGTCGGCTGTGGTGGACAGGGTGCCGGCCACCTCTTTTGACAGATCCGACATGCCCCGTGTTATGGAACGGATCACTGCGATCAGCTCTTGTAGATCGGCCCAGACTTTCGGCGCAGCCTCTACCAAAGCGACGATAATAGGTTGGAAAACCAGCAACAGGGCCCCGATACACACCAGCGTCGCCAACAGGCTGGTCAGCGCGGCGGCGGCGGTCGGCATGCCCATCCGTTCAAGCCGGTCGCTCAGGGGCGCAAGCAAGATCCCTGTCGCCAGCGCCAGCGCCATCGGTGCAGAAATGGCCTTTGTGAAGAACATCGCCGTGATCAATGCCACGAGGCCGATGAAAATCGTCGCAACCTGCGTCGCCTTGTCCATTCACAAATGCCCCTTCAGGCCGAACTACCCCCCGCCAAACGCCTCGGCAGGCCATCGGTTCCCATCTACATCCATCGAGTTCGTCGCGCCAGTTGATCGTTTTTGCGGCATCGCTTGATCAACAAAAGACAGCCGTGAGCCCGGCGAATGCTGATGGCAGATAAGCCCACACACACGAAAGGCAGAACCCGCAGGAAGCCAGGTCATCGGCACTGTTCAGATACAGTTGGCGGACGGCGTGGGGTGGGGTCATCCGAGTCGCGCGAAGGCCAGACTGTGCGTGGAAACCACGATCGGTGTCCTCCGCCGTGCCTGTCGTCTGGTGTCACGTCATCCAGGGCCGAAACAATTGGTCAGGAATATCTCATTTTTGCGCGTCAAATCTGCGCGCGACAAGGCGAAGGGTCAGCGCCGCGTCTTCGATTTCTGTGCGCAGCCTGTCCATGCGTTCGCGCTCGGGGTCATCTTGCGGCAGCGTGGCTGCGACTGCTGCCAAACGCCGGGCCAGCTTCCATTCAGCGGCGATCATCGCGTCAAACTCGACATCTTCGCCAGGACGGGGGCGGCGAATGGCGGGCAATGGCGTCCGGTCCGCCGCAAGCGCGCGACGCCTTGCGCGCAACAGGCGCTGAATGCGAGGGTCGTTGGCCACCATCGACAGCCGTTCCAACGACACAAGTGTCGCGCGGAGCATTGGCAGCAAAGGGTGGATCGGATCTGGCACTGGAACAATCTCTTGGGCATTGATCAGCGTTGGCTGAATTGCGTCTGTTAAACGGCGTGCGGATGGGGACCCAAGTCTGCAGTGCTGATACCGTCTGCCAGGAGATCCAGACGAACAAAGCATCTTTGTGTCAGGTAAATATCCTGCGCCAAGTCAAGGGCAAGCCAAGAACGTATGGAGATCTGAGTTGCATTGCAGCCTGTAAACCGCCCGCAAGGGCTATCCTGTTGCAAGGTAAGAACCCAGGTTCAATACGAAAGTCGCTGTTGTTTGGAAGATGGTCGTCGCATTTTGTTATGACATGAGGGTGTACCTGTCTTGACGCGTTCAAGGACCAACGCGCCCACAATGCAGTAGGTTCCGGCCTCCACATCATACGCATGTGATCAGCCCAACTTGTTGGGGATGGGCGGCACCGTCTTGCAGATACTGCGCGTTTTGGACCAGAACTTCGTGTCAACCTTCCGGCCAGATTTTGCGGAACCGACCATTCAATTGCGCGTTGTTGTAATAAGCGGCCAGTCCTCAAACGCGATGCGCCGTATAAACTTTGACCTGAAAAGGAGAACCAAATGCTTGGATGGGCTCTGACCTTCCTTGTTGTCGCATTGATTGCA
>JAUSPL010000067.1 GCA_030656535.1 Gemmobacter sp. | reverse complement strand
TCCCAGGACCAGTATTCATCATGGCCGCAGGTGATCAGGCAACCATAGCCGTCCAGCAGATCAGGGCGATAGTGCAGATCGGTTTGCGAGATCACGTCGACGGCAAATCCTTCGGATTCTGCCCAGACAAGGAAATGCCGGTCAAACTGTGCCCAGCCGGCGGCGGCATAGTATTGCCCCCAGCCGCCCGAATAGCCCCACTCCTTGGAGGGATAGCGCGGTGCATCGCCCATCTGCGGATTGCCCGCACCCGTGATGCGCGCGGCACCTTTGGGCAGCCAGATCATGCCGCGGGTATAGGGCCGTTGGGTCGACAGGATGGGCGAGCCTTCGTTGCCGTCCGGTCCGTCGATGCCGAAATAGTGGTTGGCCCCGCCCCAATCGTTATAGGCCGTCCATGTCGCCGTCGCGAGCATCATCACGATGCGGCCCTGGCGGGTGGTCTTGGTCGGGCGCACGATGAAGAAGTGGTGCTGCACAAAGCGTTCGCCATCAGGCCGCAGGCAGGTAGACACGACACGGTAGAACCCCGACCGCTGATCCTCTGGGATGCGCCAGCGATGCAGCACCGGCCAACCACACCCGTCGCGCCAAGCGCGGTCCGGCATCGCGGTAAAGCGCCCTGCGATCCGCATTTCCTCGTGGACCATTTCGGGGGCGTGCCCGTCACGGTAGATTTGCAGCGTCCAGGTGTCGGCCAGGGTTGACGCGTGAAAGGCAACCTCGTCCCCCGGATCATAGGACATTGCGTCGGTATAGACGTAGATTTCGGGGAATTCCGGGTCCTCGCGCGGGGCTTCATAGCGGAAATCGGACAGGAAATGGTCGTCCGCATGACCCTTTCGCACACGGCGGGGTTTCAGGGCATGCGGGCCGTTTTCGGGGAAATCAAAGGTGTCCTGTGCCATAGATCAGCCTTTCCGCGCCAGAAACGCGCGCGCAACATCTGTCACGCCGGGCGCATCAAGCTTGTAATGTGCATAAAGTGCTGCAGGCGGCCCAACCTCGACGTATTTGTCGGGGACACCATGTTTTTGAAACGGGATGCGCGGGTGATCCAGCAGCACTTCGCCCACGGCAGTCCCAAGACCGCCGGTGATGTTGTGTTCTTCTACCGTAAGGATAGCACCCGTGTCAGCCACGGCAGCCGCGATTTCAACCGCGTCCATTTCGTCAATGGTGAACATGTCCACGACGCGCACGGAAAGGCCTTCGGCCGCCAGGGCCGCAGCCGCATCCAGGCAGGCGCGCACCTGGCTGCCGCAGGTGATGATCGTCAGATCGCTGCCCTCACGCAAACGGATGGCCTTGCCAAAGGTGATGTCCGGCACCGCGTCATAGACCACCGGATCGCGGCCCCGCCCCAGACGGATGTACATGGCACGGTCATGCGCGACCGAGGCCCGCAAGATCGCGCGCAGGTGATTTGCATCCGTGGCACAGACCACAGTCAGATCCGCCATGCAGCGCAACATGCCCAGGTCCTCAAGCGCGTGGTGTGAACTGCCGTAAAAGCCCATCGACATGCCCGAATGACTGCCAAGGACACGCACCTTCAGATGGGGATAGGCGCAATCGGTCCGGATCTGTTCTGCCCCAAGGATGGCCGCAAAGCTGGCAAATGTTGCCACATAGGGGATCATCCCGCAGGCGGCCATTCCGGCAGCGGCGGTGATCATGTTCTTCTCGGCGATCGAGAAATTGACAAAGCGGTCCGGATGCCGGTCGCGGAAATCGCTGGTGCGGTTGGCCGAGGCCAGGTCGGCGGTCGCGACCACGATGCGCGGATCCTTGTCTGCAAGATCGGCCAGTTCCTCACCCAGCACAAAGGCCGGCATCCCGGCTTTGGGTGTGCCCCGCACAGAGCGCTTGTCGCGCAAAAGCGTCTTGCCTGTCGTCGTCCCGCGGAAGATTTCGCTTTCGTCCTGCATTTCGGTGGTCATAGCGCGTCCTCCGCCACAAATGGTTGCAGCCCTGCCTCAAGCTCGGCCATCACGTCGTCGTAGTCCTGGCCCACAAGGTTGCCGACATGCCAATCAAGCGACATTTCCATCCGCGCGACCCCGCGTCCCTTGACGGTATCCGCGATGATGACCTGTGGCTTGCCAGTGCCCTCATGACCCAATGCCGCAAAGGCCTTGCGGATCGCGCCAAGGTCATGTCCGTCGATGCGCTGTGTGTCCCAGCCAAAGGCGGCAAAGCGGTCGGCCAACGGCTCGACGCTCATCACATCCTCGGTGTGGCCGTCGATGCTCAGGCCGTTTCGGTCCACGATCGCGACCAGATTGCGTAGGCCGAAATGACCGGCTGCGTTGGCGGCCTCCCAGATCTGGCCCTCGCTCAGTTCACCGTCGCCCAACATCACGTAGGTCATGAAATCACTTTTCTGCATCCGGGCCGACAGCGCAAAACCGACGCCCACAGACAGCCCATGACCCAGCGACCCCGACGAAAAATCAAGCCCCCGGACTTTCTTCATATCCGGATGGTCACCGAATTTGGATCCAAGCCGCGTGTAGGTATCCAGTTCGGACGGATCAAAATACCCCAGATCCGCCATGACCGGATACAGCCCGATCGCCGCGTGGCCCTTGCTCATCACGAAACGGTCGCGGTCGGGCCAGTCGGGCTTGCTGGGTTCAATCCGCATCTGGTCATAGTAGAGCGTTGCCAAAACTTCAGCGCAGGAGAAGGTCGAGGAATAGTGCCCCGCCCCCGCAATACGCGACAGACGCACGGTTTCCTTGCGGATGAATTTCGCGCGATCTTCCAGAACCGCGAGGCTAACATTGTTCTGTGCCGTCGTCATGTTTCAGCTTCCTCTTTGTTGTGCGCGTCCATTGCCAGAAGATGGTTGCGCAGGTTCCGGCCACCTTCGAGCAGGTCCATGCGGATCGCCTCGCGCAAAGCGTAGGCATTGCGCGTCCGAAGGGCTTCCAGCACGTTTTCATGTTGGTGCCGCCCTGCGTAGCGCGGGTGGGCATCGGGGTAGAGCTCTGTCAGCACAGGTCCCACACGTATCCAAAGGCTTTCAAGCAGTTGAACCAGCGTGGGCATCTGTGACTTGGTGTAGAGGCCAAAATGGAAATCGAAATTGGCCTGCACAGCCTGTTCCCATTCGCCCTCTGCCTCGGCACGCACCAGTTTGGCGTGGGTTTGCGCCAGCCCGTCGATGTCGGCCTCGGTCAGAAACGGCAGGGCGCGTTCGCCTGCGTGAGGTTCAAGATGCAAGCGGATGTCGCGGATGTCGTCGTATTCCTTGGCCGTCAAGCGACGCACACGGATGTAAAAGCGTGGCTTGATCTCGATTGCGCCTTCATGGGCCAGTTGGAACAGCGCCTCGCGCACCGGCG
>JAUSPL010000190.1 GCA_030656535.1 Gemmobacter sp. | reverse complement strand
TTTTTCTCGCCGCCCGAAAAACCCACGTTGACGGGACGCTTCAACATCTCGGCGTCGATCTTCAACGACTTGGCCTTTTCCCGCACCACTTTCAGGAACTCGCCCGCGCTCATTTCCGGTTCGCCGCGCGTCTTGCGCTGTGCGTTCACGGCCGTGCGCAAGAAGGTCATGTTGCCGACGCCCGGGATTTCCACCGGGTATTGAAACGCCAGGAACAAGCCCGCCGCCGCGCGGTCCTCGGGATCCATGACCAACAGATCCTCGCCGTCCAGCGTGGCGGTTCCGTCTGTGACGGTATAGCCGCCCCGGCCTGACAGCACATAAGACAAGGTAGACTTGCCCGACCCGTTCGGCCCCATGATGGCATGCACGCTGCCGGCCTTGATCGACAGGTCAACGCCTTTCAGAATGATCTTGTCTTCTTCTTCCAACTTTACGTGCAGGTTGCGGATTTCCAGCATCTTATCCTCATTTCATACAGAAAAGGGGGGCGTCCGCCAAGCGGAGCCCCCGATCAGATCGGGCGGCCCGGTGACATGCACCAAGCCGCAAATTGAAGTGTGTCAGCCGTCCACTGCCGCCATTACGACAGTGCCTGACACGAATTTCGCCGTGACCATGTCCGGCAAAAAGGCTGTCAGTTGTTCGCGTGGAACGTCGCGCAACAGTGACCCGCCTGCCACGCCCAGACCACAGATCAGCATTGCCAGCGTATACCCAAGGCCACCCTTGCGCTTGGGCCGCCGCTTGCGCATGGCGGTCGTGATCTGGATCTTGTCTTCCATGCCCACGTACAGCGTGGAATTGGTGTTCACCGCCCTTGCATTGATCCGCTCGATCCTTGCTGCAAAGCCCGCTTGTCCAGATTGCATTCTGCTCTCCTTCTGGTGGTATTCTTTCCATCAGAATATTCTGGAGATTGTGGCAAGATTGCGGAGAAACCTGACCAAATTCTTGCCAATTGGTAATAGGTGGAACGTTCATCTGTGCCCCCTTACAGCGGCTTGAGGAAAAGGCTGACCAGCCATCCCAGCCGGTCGACAGGAAAGGGCCGCGGCGACAGATCGAACCGCGCCATCCGCCCGATCATCGCATCAGGTTTCAGCAGGGATTCGACCTTGTGATAAGCGTCGCGGGCGCGGTAATCGTCAAACAGCACCGTCACCGGCCGCTGTATGCGCATCGCCACCGTCACAAGACAGGCCGGGCGAAACCGGCCATCGACAAGCACCACGTCGGGGTGCACGAAATCCTCGCGATCCCAGACCGAATTTGCATAGTTGGGCCAGCGTCGAAAATGCGTCTCGTCCGCGGGGTGGCCCCAGTCCTTGGTGGGGCCGATGTTGGCATGGTGGATCGTGACATCGGCGACAGGTGGGTTGGCGGCGAACCAGCCGCGCATCCGGCGCGCCCAATCCGCATCGCTCTCGACCGAGAACACCCGCTTGCCGGGCATGTCGCCAGCCAGAATGGTGGACCCGCCGGACCCATATTCCAAGATGACCCCCGCCCCCGCATAAGCCGTGCGCAAAACCTCTGCCGCAGCGGGCGGCAGGGTCAGCGCAGGGCGTTCGGCAGGGACAAGATCAGCCAAGGACCACCGCCATGTCCGATGCATTGGCCGGCACATGTCCGACCCCATGCAATCCGGGCCTGAAACGTGCCGACATCACCCAACCGAACCTTCCAGAGAAATCGCGACCAAAGCCTGTGCTTCCATCGCGAATTCCATCGGAAGCGCCTGCAGCACCTCTTTGCAGAATCCGTTCACGACCAGGGCCACAGCCTCTTCTTCGTCCATCCCGCGCGAGCGGCAGTAGAACAGCTGATCGTCGTCAACCTTGGAGGTCGTCGCCTCGTGTTCCACCCGGCTGGAGTTGTTGCGCACCTCGATATACGGGACGGTGTGCGCCCCGCATTTGTCACCGATCAGCAGGCTGTCGCATTGGGTATAGTTGCGGCTGTCGATGGCCTTGGGGTGCATGGACACCAACCCGCGATAGGTGTTTTGCGCCTGACCCGCCGAAATGCCCTTGGACACGATGCGCGATTTGGTGCGCTTGCCAAGGTGGATCATCTTGGTTCCGGTATCGGCCTGCTGGTGGTTGTTAGCGATGGCGATGGAGTAGAACTCGCCCTGCGTATCATCCCCGCGCAAAATGCACGACGGGTATTTCCAGGTGATCGCAGACCCGGTTTCAACCTGGGTCCACATCACCTTGGCCCGGTCACCGCGACAATCGGCGCGCTTGGTGACAAAGTTGTCGATGCCCCCCACGCCGTTTTCGTCGCCCGGATACCAGTTCTGCACGGTCGAGTATTTGACCTCGGCGTCTTCCAGAATGACGATTTCGACCACGGCCGCGTGCAACTGGTTGGTGTCGCGTTTGGGCGCGGTGCAGCCTTCCAGATAGCTGACATAGGACTTGCGGTCGGCAATGATCAGCGTGCGTTCGAACTGCCCGGTGTTTTCCGCGTTGATGCGGAAATAGGTCGAAAGTTCCATCGGGCAGCGCACGCCTTCGGGGATGTAGACGAACGACCCGTCGGAAAACACCGCCGAATTCAGCGTCGCAAAAAAGTTGTCAGACTGCGGCACAACCGAGCCCAGGTATTTCTTGACCAGTTCGGGATGTTCGCGCACGGCCTCTGAGATCGAGCAGAAGATCACGCCCGCCTTGGCGAGTTCGGCCTTGAAGGTGGTGCCCACTGACACCGAATCAAACACCGCATCCACGGCGACCTTGCGGCCTTCGGCCATCACACCGTCGGCACCTTCAACCCCCGCAAGGATCATCTGTTCCTTCAGCGGAATACCCAGTTTTGCATAGGTCGCAAGCAGCTTGGGGTCGACCTCGTCCAGCGACTTGGGCTTGCCCGCCATGCTTTTGGGTTTGGCGTAGTAATAGATGTCCTGATAGTCGATCTGCGGATAGTCAACCATCGCCCAGGTCGGTTCTTCCAGCTGCTGCCAGCGGCGAAACGCGGCCAGACGCCAGTCCAGCATCCAGTCTGGTTCGCCATTCTTTTCCGAGATCAGCCGGACGATGTCTTCGTTCAGCCCCTTGGGGGCGAAATCCATCTCGATATCTGTGGCCCAGCCGTGCTTGTACTTGCCCGCCATCGCCGCCACTGTTTCGATCGTTTCCCGATCAACCCCGTCACGCACCTCAAGCACTGGCTCGGCCGCAACGGTGTCAGCGTCCTTCAAATCAAGCACAGCCATCGGCTTTCCTTCCCAACCTGTGGGCCGGTCTGGCGGCCCCTTTCATTGCATCCGGGACCGCGCTTTCGCCGCCCGGGCCAACCACGCTTCAGCAAAGCGCAGCACATCATCCTTCGTCGTGTCGGGCCCCAGCGACACCCGGATCGCCCCGGACGCCACATCTTCCCCGTACCCCATCGCGCGAAGCACGCGACTGGCGCGTACTTTGCCCGACGAACAGGCAGACCCGGCCGAAACCGCAAATCCCGCCAGGTCCATCTGCATCACCTGCGACTCGCCTTTCCAGCCCGGATGGGCCAGACAGAGCGTGTTGG
>JAUSPL010000060.1 GCA_030656535.1 Gemmobacter sp. | reverse complement strand
GCCCTGCATCAGCAGGCCTGCAATCTGGAAACCGCCTCCGCACCCGATCTGATGCAAAGGTTGGAGACCATGGCGACGCTGACGCGCGACATGGCGTTGGTGATGGACTTTGGCTTTCTGCTTGATCCTGACAAGAAACTTCTGTCGATTGGCTATTCTGCGGAAACCAACAGCCTTGATCCGAACTGCTACGACCTTCTGGCCTCGGAGGCGCGGCTGGCCAGCCTTTTCGCCATTGCGAAAGGTGATGTGGAAACGCGTCATTGGTTCCGCCTTGGCCGCGCCGCCACGCCTTTGGGGGCAGGTTCGGCGCTGATCTCCTGGTCGGGCAGCATGTTTGAATATCTGATGCCGTCGCTGGTGATGCGCGCACCGGAGGGCTCACTGTTGGCGCAAACCAACCGCCAGATCGTCGCGCGCCAAAAGGATCATGGCCGCCATCTGGGCATTCCTTGGGGCATTTCGGAGTCGTCCTACAACGTCCGCGACCTTGAAATGACCTATCAGTATTCCAACTTCGGCGTTCCCGGGCTGGGGCTGAAACGCGGGCTGGGCGAGAACCGCGTGATTGCGCCCTATGCCACCGGACTTGCGGCGATGGTCGATCCGGTTGCGGCCGTGCAGAATTTCGCGGCCCTTGCGGCCATCGGGGCTGAAGGGCGCTACGGATATTATGAGGCGCTTGATTTCACGGCAAGCCGCCTGCCCGCTGGCCAAAGCGCTGCCATTGTGCGCAGCTTCATGGCGCACCATCAGGGCATGACGATCACCGCCATCGCCAATACCTTGCAAGACGGGCTGCTGCGCCAACGTTTTCACGCCGAACCGCTGGTGCAGGCGGTGGATCTGTTGCTGCAAGAACGGGTGCCGCGCGATGTAAGCATCGCCCCCCCGCGCGCCGAAGAGGTGCTGACTGCGGCGAATGACACCATGGCGATGCCGACGATCAGGCGCTTTGACGCGCCGGCAACCGAGCCACCAACAGCGCATTTGCTGTCGAATGGACGCTATGGGGTCATGCTGACCCCGACGGGTGCGGGTTATAGTCAGTGGCATGACATAGCCGTGACCCGCTGGCGGGCGGATGCCAGCCGTGATGCGCTGGGGGCCTTCATCTTTGTCCGTGACACCGGATCCGGCGCGCTTTGGTCGGCAGGGGTGCAACCTGTGCCCGCCGCACCCGGTTCGCATTCTGCCGCTTTCAGCGAGCATCTGGCCAGCTTTTTCTATCCCCAAGGCACGCTGACAACCATGACCGAAGTTGTCGTATCAGCCGAAGACGACGCCGAGGCGCGCCGCGTGACCCTGACCAACACGGGCCGCCACGCGCGCGAAATTGAACTGACCTCGTATGCAGAACTGGTTCTGGCCCCTCTGGCGCAGGATATTGCACATCCGGCCTTTTCCAAGATGTTCGTCGTCACGGACCACTTGCCCGAACTTGACGTGCTGATCGCCACACGCCGCCTCCGGTCCCCTGACGAGCCCAAGATCTGGGCGGCCCATATGGCCGTGGTCGAGGGAATTGAAACAGCCCCGCCGCAAATCGAGACCGACCGCGCGCGGTTCATCGGGCGCGGTCGCGATATTGGCGGAGCGGCCATGGCCGATGCCCCGCTTTCGGGCACCACCGGCACCGTGCTTGATCCGATCTTCTCAATCCGCCGCACGATTTCGGTACCGTCGGGCGGCACGGCGCGGGTAACATTCTGGACTCTGGTGGCCGAAAGCTCGGGGCAATTGCTTGCCCTCGTTGACCGTCACCGCGATCCTTCCGCGTTCGAGCGGGCGGTGACGCTGGCCTGGACAAAAGCGCAGGTCGAGTTGCATCACCTTGACATCACCAGCGCCGACGCCGCCGATTTTCAACGGCTGGCGGGCTTTATCCTGCGCGGCGATCCCCGTATGCGTCCATCACGCGCCCGTATCGCGGCGGGGGCTGGCCCACAGTCAACGCTTTGGGCGCAGGGTATCTCGGGCGATTTGCCACTGGTGGTGCTGCAAATCGAGGATGTCGAAGACGCGGCCCAGGTTCGACAGATACTCGCAGCGCATGAATACTGGCGCGCGCGCCAGCTTGCCGTCGATCTGGTGATCCTGAACGAGCGCGCATCGACCTATGTGCAGGACCTGCAACAGATGATCGAGACGGCGGTGCGGTCGTCGCAATCACGGCCCCGCACCGATGATGCGACAAGGCCGGGCAAGGGCTCTGTCTATGCCTTGCGCGTGGACCGCATGACACCCGAGGCCCGCGCGCTGTTGCTGTCGGTGGCCGCCGTGGTGCTGGTGGCGCGGCGTGGCGACATAGGATTGCAACTTGACGGGCTGCAAGCCGCGCCTGCGGCCCTGCCCCACAAGCCGTTCCCGGCGCTGCGCCCGCCGTACCCGCCCGCGCCCATGGAAACGCTGGAGTTCTTCAACGGTACCGGCGGCTTTGCATCGGATGGCCGCGAATATGTGACTGTTCTGGAACATGGCAGCACGACGCCGGCGCCTTGGCTGAACGTGATCGCGAACGAAGGCTTTGGCTTTCAGGTTTCAGCCGAGGGCAGCGGCCATACCTGGGCCGAAAACAGCCGCGAAAACCAACTGACCCCATGGAGCAACGATCCGGTCAGCGCCCCACCCGGCGAGGCGATCTATCTGCGCGATATGGACAGTGGGGCCACCTGGACCCCAACCGCCCTGCCCATGCGTGGGCCGGGGCGCTATACCGCCCGCCATGGCTTTGGGTACAGCCGTTTTGCCCATGTCGCCGAAGGGATTGCCGCCGACCTGGTGCAATTCGTTCCGATGGAGGACCCGGTCAAAATCAGCCGTCTGACCTTGACCAACCAATCATCCCGCACACGCCGCATATCGGTCACCGCCTATGTCGAATGGGTGCTGGGCACCCAGCGTGGTGCCTCGGCGGCGCATCTGGTGACGGAAACCGACGGCGGAACGATCCTTGCGCGCAACCCCTGGACGACTGCCTTTCCCGGACGTGTGGCCTTTGCCGATATCGGCCGCAATCCCGATGGCTGGACCGCAGACCGCGCATCATTTCTTGGCGTCGGGGGCAACATGGCAGCACCTGCCGGCCTAAGCCGACCCCTGTCAGCGCGCAGTGGTGCCGGCCTTGATCCCTGCGCAGCCTTGCAGCGCATCCTGACAATTCCCCCGGGCCAAAGCGCCGAGGTGGTCATCTTGCTTGGTCAAGCCGCCGATACCGAAGCCGTGCGCACCCTGATTGAACGGACACGGGCGACCGGACCAGATGTCTTGCTTGCCCAGGCAAAGGCACACTGGACCGGGCTGTTGACGACCGTTCAGGTCAGGACGCCCGATCGCGCCATGGATATTCTGCTGAACGGCTGGCTGCTGTATCAGACGTTGGCCTGCCGGATCTGGGCGCGCGCGGGGTTCTATCAGGCCAGTGGGGCCTACGGCTTTCGAGATCAGTTGCAAGACGGCATGGCCATGACCTTTGCCCACCCCGAAAAGTCGCGTGCCCACCTGCTGCGAACTGCGTCCCGGCAGTTTGCCGAGGGTGACGTGCAGCACTGGTGGCTGCCACATTCCGGTCAGGGTGTGCGCACGCGGATCTCGGATGACAGGGTGTGGCTGGGCTACGGCGTTGCGCAATACATCAAGGTGTCGGGCGACATTGGCGTGCTGGACGAACAAGTCCCTTTCATCGAAGGACCCGAACTTGAACCCGGCGCGCATGATGCGTTCTTTCGACCCGAGGTTTCAGAAGAAACGGCCAGTTTGTTTGAACATTGCGCCCGCGGACTGGACCTTGCCATCGCGATGACGGGGGCCAACGGGATGCCGCTGATCGGCACGGGGGACTGGAACGACGGCATGAACCGCGTCGGCGAAAAAGGTCAGGGCACCAGCGTCTGGTTGGGGTGGCTGCTGATCGCCACCTTGGACATGATGGCACCGCTGGCGGACGCACGCGATGCCGCAAGGGCCGCGCGCTGGCGGGCGCATTCCGCAAACCTGCGTGCGGCGATCGAGGCTGAGGGCTGGGATGGAGAATGGTACCGGCGCGGCACGTTCGACGATGGCGCACTTCTTGGGTCTGCCACGTCAGAAGAGTGTCAGATCGATTCCATTGCGCAAAGCTGGGCGGTGCTGTCGGGTGCTGGCGACCCTGCCAGGGCGGCGATGGCCATGGCTTCGCTTGACCGCCACCTTATCCGCCCCGCGACGGGTATCGCGCTGCTGTTCACCCCGCCCTTTGATTGCACGCCGCAGGACCCCGGCTATATCAAGGGCTATCCGCCCGGGCTGCGCGAAAACGGCGGCCAATACAGCCACGCCGCGATGTGGGCGGTTCTGGCCCACGCCAGGATGGGTCATGGCGACCGGGCACAGGCGTTGTTCGCGCTGTTGAACCCGATCAACCACGCCCTGACCGCCGAAGCCGCCGACCGCTATAAGGTGGAGCCCTATGTCATCGCCGCCGATGTCTATTCGACCGCACCGCACGAAGGGCGCGGTGGTTGGACATGGTACACAGGCTCTGCTGGCTGGATGTATCGCGCAGGTATCGAAGGTATCCTTGGCCTGACGCGCAACGGCCAGAATTTGCAGTTCAATCCTTGCCTGCCGACAGGCTGGCCAGAGGTAAGCGTCAACGTCACACTTGGCATCTTTACCTTGCATGTCACGGTGGCAAACAACGGCGCAGGGCACGGCATCATGAAGGCGCGGCTGGATGATGTGGATCTCAACTGCCAAGGCGATGCGGTCAGCGTGCCGATCACCGAAGGGGCCCACCGCCTGCATGTCACCCTTGGGTGAAAAACACCGACGGCGATCCCGTTTCATCCACCGACCGTCGCGCGTCAAGCGTCTGTAATTGCGCCATGCGGTCAACAGGTTGACCGGCGCCATCACGGACTTGTGCCGCGGCGGCGCCGATGCTCTTTGCAAGGGATTCAGAGGGCTGTCGGTCACAGCCGACATCCACAATCGCGGAAGGGATCGCCGTCAATCGACCCCGAATTCCAGCATCTTTTCCAGACCTGTTGTCAGGAATTCGCCCACTTCCGGCTGCCCCAGCAGATAGCTGCTGACCAGACCCTCGTGCTGTTGGCGCGCAAGGGCTTTCGTCTCTTCCCACTCGCTGGGTTCCGCGTCGCCGCGGCCGATCCAGAACAGCGCAACCAGCGCGTCCTGTTGTTCATCATTCATACTTTCGATTTCTTGGGTGATCTCGTCGCGGCTCAGATCGCCCTCGGTCTCTTGCAAGGTTTCAGCCACCTGATCATCGGTGGCGTTGCCGCCAAGGTCCGGAATATCCGTCTCTTCCTTGGCCATCACGGCATTGAATCGCAACACCAGTTGTTCGATCTCGGCACTGTCAAACGGAAGTTCAGCCATCAATATCTCCTGCCTGCAAAGGTTACGGCATTGTCGCGCAGGTCACGACACCAAGCCGATATCGGCCATGGCGCATCAGCGTCCACCTGCACAGGGTATGAAACGCAGTTTGCCTGATTGCGTTCCATCGACGTGATCAAGACCGCCCACGTGGGCGCGGG
>JAUSPL010000054.1 GCA_030656535.1 Gemmobacter sp. | reverse complement strand
CATCGGCGATTGTGGCGCTTTGGTCATCAAGACCGAATACGTGTTGCGGCTGGTTCGGTCGCCGCAAACCGATTTCGCCTCGTACCATTATGACGATCCGCTGGCGCTGGTGGCCAGCAAGGTGGACCTTCAGCGTGACCTGGGGGTGTCGTCGATGGGGATAGATCCGGTGCGCACCGCCACGGCGCTGAAGGCGCTGGAGGCGGCCGAGGCCGCGCGCGGCGTCTTGGGGGCTGTGCGCGAGGGCGGATCGTTGGCCGGGCGGATGCGGGCGCTGCTGGACATGGGGCGCTTTGGCGTTGCGGCTCTGACACAGGGCAGGGCGCAAACGGGAGTACAGGCTGGGTCCTGGTCGCTTCACGTGACCGCCGAACACCCCACGGCGGATGGCGCGCGCGCCTTGATCCGCGCGGCGAAATCCCGCGTGCGCGCAGGCAAGCTTGTTGCGCCCGGCATCCCGCGGGCGGCGCGCGCGCGCCCGTTTTCGGTGCGCGGTGCCTTGGGCCCTGATGGCGAACGCTGGGTGCCGGTGCACGGTATCTTGCCGCTGTCAAAGGCGGTGCCGGCCATGGCGGCGCTGCAATCCTATGCCGCCGCCAACCAGTCCCGCATGACCGATGCCGGGGTGTTCATGGCCTGGCTGACCTCGTCACGCCACGGCGCGGTCTTGTTCGAGCCGATGCTGTATTGGCGTGACGGGCTGACGCCGGTGCATCGGCGCTATATGGGCGAACGGCTGGTGACGGCCGCCGATGCACGGGTCGCGCCTGACGGCACCCACGCCCTGATCGTCGAGTTGCGCGCGGGGCTGTGCCGCGTCATGGATGACCATGGCGCGACGCATCTGCAGCTTGGCCGCTACTATGACCATGCCGCGCTGTTGGAACCGGGGGCGTTGGCGCTGCTGAAATCGCTGAAACAGGTGCTTGACCCGCAGGCGCGGATGAACCCAGGCGCGCTGGGTCTGGACCCCCGAGGTGCGGCATGATCGGTTTTGTGCTTAAACGCTGCTTGCAGGCGCTGCTGACCTTGTTGGGTGTGGCGACGGTTGCCTTTGCGCTGTCAACGCTGGGGGGAGACCCCGCAACGCTGCTGTCCTCGGCCGATTCCACGGATGCCGAGATCGCCGCCATCCGCACCGCCTATGGTTTGGACCGGCCGTTGATCGAACGCTATACCGATTTCATGGTCAGCGCCGCGCAAGGCGATTTTGGCAATTCGCTGATGATGAACGTCTCGGCCACGCAGCTTGTGCTCGACCGCCTGCCTGCAACGATCGAACTGGCGGTGACGGCGTTCGTGTTGGGCATCGGGTTGGCATTCGTTCTGGGGCTGGCGATTCAGATCACCCAGAGCCGCCTGCTGAAGGGCGCGGCGCTGACGCTGGCGTTTACCCGGCAGGCCATTCCGGTGTTCTGGTTCGGGCTGTTGATGATGATGCTGTTTTCGGTGCATCTGCAATGGCTTCCGACGATGGGGCGGGGGACGCTTGCGCATCTGGTGCTGCCCGCGATCACGCTAGCCAGCTATGAGCTGGGCCTGTATCTGCGGTTGATCAATGCCGGTTTCGCCTCGGAAGAGCGTCAGGAATATGTGCGAACCGCCTTGGCCAAAGGCCAGACGCGCACAAAGATCGTGTTGCGCCACATGTTGCCCAATGCGCTGTTGCCGCTGATCACTGTGGCCGGTCTGAACCTTGGACACCTGCTGGGCGGGACCGTCGTGGCCGAGGTCGTGTTCAGCTGGCCGGGCGTCGGGCGGTTGTTGATCCAGGCGGTCAGTCAGCGCGATTTCCCGGTCATCATGGCCTGCGTGGTGCTGATGGCCGCGATCTTCGTGCTGATGAACCTGATTGTCGACCTCGTCTATGCCCTTGTTGACCCGCGCGTGAGGATGAAATGAGATCATTTCTGGCTCAGGGCATCGCCCGTCTGTTGGTATTGGGGATAGCAGGCAGTTTCCTTGCGATCCTGATCGTGCTTGTCGTCGTGGTGCCGTTCTTGCCCGGCTATGACCCTTATCAACAAGATATCATGGTCAGCCTGATGCCACCGCTAAGCGAGGACATGGGCCGGTTCCATGTGCTGGGTACCGATTTTCTGGGGCGTGATTTGCTGAGCCGGCTTGCGCTGGCGGGCCGGATTTCGCTGATCATTGCG
Source organism: Gemmobacter sp. (assembly GCA_030656535.1). Lineage (GTDB taxonomy): Bacteria > Pseudomonadota > Alphaproteobacteria > Rhodobacterales > Rhodobacteraceae > JAUSPL01. Next base: position 5,605 of record JAUSPL010000054.1, on the reverse strand, counting down.
CTGGGGGCGGTCACGCTGTCGCTGTCGATCGGCATGGTGCTGGGGCTGATCGCCGGGTATTTTCGCGGTTGGACTGAAACGGTGATCATGGGCATTGCCGATGTGCAATTGGCGATCCCCAAGGTGCTTTTGCTGATCGCGGTGACGGCGCTGTTTGGTGCCAATCTCTGGCAGCTGATCTTGATTATCGGGTTGTCGGGCTGGGTCATCTATGGGCGCGTTGCGCGGTCCATTGCCCTGACCCTGCGCGAGCGCGAATTCGTGCTGGCCGCGCGCACGATGGGGGCGACGACCAGTTGGAACATCCGGCGCCATCTGGTGCCCAATGTCACGTCGCAGATGCTGATCGTCGGGTCATACGAGATGTCGCAGATCATCTTGCTGGAAGCATCGCTGTCCTATCTGGGGCTGGGGGTTCAGCCGCCGACGCCCAGCTGGGGCATGATGATCTTCGAGGGTCAGAATGATCTGGTCTATGCGCCTTGGCTGTCGGTTTTTCCGGGGCTTGCGTTGTTCATGCTGGTGATCGTCATTCAGATCTTCAGCCAGTTCTTCACCTCGGAAACCCAGACCCCCCGCTAAGGGCCGGGTGCGGAGAGAATACCAGATGACCACTCAGACCCCGGAACACGGCCCCTTGCTGGAGGTGCGCAACCTGTCGGTTTCGTTCCCGGTTCCGGGTGGAAAGTTGCTGCGCATCATCGAGGATGTGTCGTTTTCGATCGCGCGCCATGAGGTGTTTTCAATCGTGGGCGAAAGCGGCTCTGGCAAAAGCGTGACCATGATGGCGGTCATGCGGCTGTTGCCCGAAGGGGCGGTCGTGACCGGGCAGGTTCTGTACAAGGGGCAGGATCTGTTAACGATGCAGCCTGAAACCTTGCGCCGCATCCGGGGTTCGGGGATCTCGATGGTCTTTCAAGAACCGATGAGCTCGCTCAATCCGGTGCTGCGGATCGGGCCACAGATCGCCGAAATCATCGACATCCACCACCCGGGCCAGACTGACGCGGCACTGCGCGCGCGCGTGGCCGAACTGCTGGGCCTTGTCGGGGTGCCCAGCCCCGAAAAACGGTACGATCAGTACCCACACGAATTTTCCGGCGGTATGCGCCAGCGCGTGATGATCGCGATGGCAATTGCCAATGAGCCCGACCTGATCATCGCGGACGAGCCGACGACCGCGCTGGATGTCACCATCCAGGCCCAGGTCATGGAGGTCTTGCGCGATGTGCGGGCCGCCACCGGGTCGTCAATGGTGCTGATCACGCATGATCTGGGGTTGGTTGCGGAAAACGCCGACCGGGTCGCGGTGACGTATGGTGGGCGGCTGGCCGAGCAAGGGCAGTGCCGCGATGTATTCGCCCACCCGGCGCACCCCTATACGGTGGGTCTGTTGCAAAGCGTACCGGATTGGCGCGCGCCCATCGACCGCGAACTGGCCGCCATACCGGGACAGCCGCCCAACCCGACCAACCGGCCTGCGGGATGCGCCTTTTCCACCCGCTGCCCCATCGCGCGTGACAGCTGCACCGACATCCGCCCGGAATTGGCCCCCGTGGCCGATGATCACATGGCCGCCTGTCCCTGGACCCGCCCCGGCGAGGCCGCCATGGCGCCGCCGCGTGCGTCCTTGCCGCCCCGCCCCGCCTTGTCACAAGCCGAAGACGTCTTGCGTGTGGACGGACTGCGGACCCATTTTGCGCTGCGAACTGGCTGGTTTGGCCCGCGATCGGCGGTCAAGGCTGTGGACGGCGTCGACTTGCAGCTTCGGCGCGGTGAAACCTTGGGGATTGTGGGCGAATCCGGCTGCGGCAAGTCCACGCTGGGCCGCACGATCCTGGACCTGATCCCCCCGACCGAAGGCCGCATCAGCATTCTGGGCGCCCCCAACGGCAGCCTGCGTGGCCGCGCCTTGCGGCAGGCGCGGCGCCGGTTGCAGGTGGTGTTTCAGGACCCGAACAGTTCGCTTGATCCACAGATGAGCGTGCACGAGATCGTAGCCGAACCCCTGCGGATCCACGGCGACTATACACCGGCGCGTGTTGATGAACTCTTGGGTCAGGTGGGGCTGGACGCCTCGGCGGGAGTGCGGCGCCCAAGCGCGTTTTCGGGCGGCCAGCGCCAGCGGATCGCCATTGCGCGCGCGTTGGCGCTGCAACCCGATATCATGCTGCTGGACGAGGCCGTGTCGGCGCTGGATGTGTCAATTCAGGCGCAAATCGTCAACCTGCTGATGACGCTGCAGCGCGATCTGGGGCTGTCCTATCTGTTCATCTCGCATGATTTGTCGGTGGTTCGCCACATTTCGGATACGGTGGCGGTGATGTATCTGGGCAAGATTGTCGAGTACGGCGCGCGTGATGATATCTTTGCCCGGCCCCGCCACCCCTATACGCGGGCCCTGTTGTCGGCGGTGCCCGTGCTGCGGCCCGAGGACGGCGCGGTTTCCGAACGGGTGGTGTTGACCGGCGATCTGCCGAACCCGGCGAACCCGCCTTCGGGCTGTGTGTTTAGGACCCGTTGCCCGGTGGCGCGCGATCTTTGCGCCCAAAAGATGCCCGCGCTGACGGGTCAGGCAGACGGCCACCGCTTTGCCTGCCATTTCCCGCAAGGTTGATCAGGGCTGCGGGCTGGCCGCCACCAGTTGATCGTCGGACCAGATCCGCGGGCCCTGCATCATGGGCAGGTAGCAGCCCAAAAACAGCTCCATGATGGGTTCGACATTGTCCAGTTCCATCAAGAGCGCGCCCTTGTCCAGCTTGCGCCGCCGCAGGTATCTTGGGTCGCCCGTGGTCAGCGTATGCAAGATACCGCCGCGCGCCAGTTCATACCGCCAGATCACTTCGGCGCGCGACAGATGCGGCAAGGCGCGCACCAGTTCGTCCACAAACAGACGACCAGCCTCGTCAAAGGTATCCCGGATCAGGGCATTGGCCTGCGCACTGGCCTCGGCGCGGTAGTGATACAACACCCGCAGATAGCGGCGTACACCGTCAGCCCCGACCGGGCTTTCCAGCACAGGGCGAAACAGACAGGACAGGATGTCGCGCACATCCATCGCGCCGCTGTCCGGGTCGCGTGCGGCGGCAGTCAGCATTTCCATCCGGCGCCGGTTCACCGGCAGCATGATGCGGATGATGGCCTCGCTCATCAGGTCCTGTTTCGACCCATAGTGGTAATTGACGGCGGCTATGTTCGACCCGGCGGCCTGCGCCAGTTCGCGCACCGTGGTTCCCCGGATGCCATGTTGCGCCACCAGATCCATTGCCGCCGCCATCAGCCGCGCACGGGTCAGATCGTTGGCAGGATCATCCGCCACGACCTGCGGGCCGACATGCGAGGTCGGCGCGTCCGGGATCTGGGTCAGGCCGTCTGCGGCGGCGATCTGAATCTTGCGCCTCACGTGATCACCCTTTCCGGCGCGATGCCCGATATCTGGCCTGATCGGCTGTATCCTAGCGGCTCATCGTCGGCCAAACAATTATTGCTTGTCAGCCGCAAGCCGTTAAGCTAGCAAAGTCAAACAAGCGTTTCAATCGCCCTTTTCAAAGTTGTCTTTCCAGTAGCCCGCCTGTCACGGAGCACTTGCAAGAAGAGGGGCATCTCGATGCCGATCCACGATCTGATTTCCAGCAACGGCGCGATGGCATTTGCCCGGATGCGTAGTGACGACAGCAGTTGGCTGACCCGCCTCGATGCGCTGAGCGACGATTGCCGCGCAATAGGTCTGGTCTGGTCCGGTGCCCCCGATGTTGCAGACCTGGCAGCGATGGCCAGCGCGACGCTTGGCCGTGGTCGGGCAGGGTATCTGGATCGCAACCCCGTTGTGTTGCCGTGGCAAAGCATTGCCGCCAATCTGGTTCTGGGCACTGACACCGGGTCGGATGGTGCGATGGCCGCGCAGGTGTTGTCGGTGGTCGGGCTGTCGGCACGGGGGCCGCGCCGCCCGCAGGGGCTGGCACCATTTCAGGTGCTGGCGCTGGGGCTTGGGCGGGCCATGCTGCAAAATCCCGGCCTTTTGATCATCGCGGGGCTGCACCGGCACCCCGCAGCGGTCGGGCAATTGCGCGCGCTGACCCGGATCGAGGCTGAACTGGGCGCATTGACCGGCTGCCGTCGTCTGCATGTGGTGGACCGGCTTCCCGATGCCGAAACGTTTTGCGACACTTTTTTGCAGCTTTCCCCTTAGCGGGGATCAACCCCAAGGAGCCGGGACATGTCCTTTCCGCCGCGTAGACAGACCGCGCTGGTCGTGGTCGACATGCAGTGCGCCTTTCTGGACCCGACATCGACGATGGCTGCGGCAGGCTTTGACGTCACGCCACTGAAGGCAGCGTTGCCCGGTGTGCTGCGTCTGATTGCGCTGGCGCGCGCAGCGCAGGTTCCGGTGATCTACACGCGGTTTGTCTATCATCGCGGGCTTGCGGATTTCAATCTGCGCCAAGGCCAGAACGCCCAGACCAAGGCCCTGCGCCTGCCGATCCAGTACCTGGAGGAAGGCAGCGCAGGGGTCGAACTGACCCCCGAGCTGTCGCCTGCCGCCGGGGAATTCGTCATCGACAAGGCCCGCGCCAGTGCCTTTTACGGCACCCGGCTGGAACCGCTGTTGGGTGGGCTGGGGACGCGCAATCTGGTGATCTGTGGCGTGACAACCAACATTTGTGTTGAAACGACGGCGCGGGACGCGGGCCAGCGCGACTATGGCACCTGGGTCGTGCGCGATGCGGTTGCCGAGTTCACGCCCGAACGCAACGAACACGCTTTGAACTCCATCGGCTGGAGCTTTGGTGACGTGATCTCGATCGAGGACGTTGCCCGCGCCTGGGCCCCAATGCCAGAGGACGCCGCATGACCGTGCCGGACAACACCCCCGAAAACGTTGCCGAAGCCTGGCTGGCCCAGTTGCACAAGGGCGGTGTCGACTATTTCTTTGCCAATGCCGGCACTGATTTTCCGTCAATCGTCGAGGCCTTCGCCCGCGACCGGCTGCGGCATGGCGATCAGGGGGGCGCAATCTTGCCGCACCCGGTTCTGTGTGCGCATGAAAATACCGCGGTTTCGATGGCGCATGGCCACACCATGGTTTCAGGGCGTGCACAGGCGGCGATGGTTCATGTCAATGTCGGCACCGCCAACGCGATCAACGGGCTGATCAATGCCGAACGCGACCATATCCCGATGGTGCTGGCGGCGGGCATGACCCCCATGTTCGACGAAGGCGTGCTGGGCGCGCGCAACCTGAACATTCACTGGGCGCAGGACATGTTTGATCAGGCCGGCATGGTGCGCGAAACCGTCCGCGGCAGTTTCGAGCTGCGCGACCCGCGCCTCGCGCCAGCGGTCACAGAACGTGCGCTGGCGCTGGCGCATTCGCGGCCGGGCGGTCCGGTATATATGATGTTGCCGCGTGAAGTGCTGGCAATGCCCCCGGCGCCAGGGCGACCTGCGGGGCGGATCGCACCAGCACCAGCGGGCTATCCCGCACCCGATGAGGTCGCGCAACTGGCAGGACTTTTGTCGCGTGCCGCATCGCCGGTGATCGTCACCGCGCGGGCAGGGGCGGACCATCAGGTCCCTGCGCTGCTGGGGCAATTTGCGGCGCGGA
>JAUSPL010000041.1 GCA_030656535.1 Gemmobacter sp. | reverse complement strand
GATGTTCGCAGCCTCGTCCAATTCGAACAAGGTCAGGTCATAGCCGCCCGTGATATTGATCAAAACGCCCTTGGCGCCGTTCAGGCTGATTTCATCCAGCAACGGGTTGGCAATCGCCTTTTCGGCGGCCTGCACGGCGCGATCTTCGCCAGCGGCTTCACCAGTGCCCATCATCGCCTTGCCCATCTCGTCCATCACCGACCGGACGTCGGCAAAGTCGAGGTTGATCAGGCCGGGTCGCACCATAAGGTCGGTCACGCCCTTGACGCCCTGATACAGCACGTCATCGGCCATGGCGAAGGCTTCGGTAAAGGTAGTGCGTTCATTGGCCAGACGGAACAGGTTCTGGTTCGGAATGATGATCAGCGTGTCAACGACCTTTTGCAGCGCCTCAATGCCTTCCTCGGCCTGACGCATCCGCTTGGAGCCCTCGAACTGGAACGGCTTGGTCACAACGCCGACCGTCAGCACACCCAGCTCGCGCGCGGCCTGCGCGATAATCGGCGCAGCGCCTGTCCCGGTGCCCCCACCCATACCAGCGGTAATGAAACACATGTGGGCGCCGGCCAGATGATCGACGATCTGTTCGATGGATTCCTCGGCGGCCGCAGCCCCGATCTGCGGCTTGGCGCCCGCACCCAGACCCTCGGTGACTTTGACGCCGAGCTGCACCTTGTTCTGCGCGCGGCTTTGCTGCAAGGCCTGCGCGTCGGTATTGGCGACGACAAATTCAACGCCCTCAAGCCGCTGGTCAATCATGTTGTTGACCGCGTTGCCGCCTGCCCCGCCCACACCGAATACCGTGATCCGCGGCTTCAGGTCGTCGTTGTCAGAAGTCATGATCAGATTGAGTGCCATTGTTATTGCCCGCCTGCTTGTGGTTGCCCTGGCCTTGCCCATCGGCCTCGATTTTGTGTGATTCTATCGATAGCCGTGGATTTCGTCATCAGAAAAACAACATCGGACCCCAAATATTGCGGCATAAGTGTGAATACCAGCGGGATATTGCCGTATCCCGCAGGATATTGGGGTCACCAGTTGTCCCGAAACCATCTGAAGACCCGTTTGACCGACCGCGCCGGGTAGCGTTCGGCGGGAATTTCGAAATCCCACCACTCGTCCTGAGGATTTGCGGCGAACAGGCAAAGGCCCACCGCACTGGCAAACGATGCCCCGGTAGCGGCTGCGGGCAACCCTTGCACCCGCATCGGGCGACCCAGACGCACGCGCTGGCCCAGGATCTTTGCCGCCAGACTGTCGATACCGGGGATCAGGCTGCCACCGCCGGTCAGCACGATCTGCTGGCTTGGCAGATGTTCAAACCCGGCCACATCCAGCCGAGCACGCACCTCCTCCAGGATTTCCTCGACGCGCGGGCGCATGATCCCGATCAGTTCGGTGCGGCTGACGGTGCGGCGGTCTTTTTCCCAATCGCCGCTGTCGCTCCCGATCTCGATCATTTCACGGTCATCCGCGCCTGTGGCATGGACGCCTCCGTGAACCGTCTTGATCCGTTCGGCGATCCCCAAAGGCACCGAAAGGCCCATCGAGATGTCGCGCGTGATGTGCTCGCCACCCATGCGGACACTGTCGGCGTAGATCATGTGTTTCTTGATATAGATCGACAGGCCAGTCGCCCCGCCGCCCATGTCGACACATGCAGCCCCCAGTTCCTGTTCATCCTCCACCAGCGCCGAAAGCCCCGCGGCATAGGCCGACGACGCGATGCCGGCGACCTCCAGATCGCAGCGCTTCAGGCAATGCAGCACACATTCCACGGCGGCACGTTCGACGGTCAGCAGATGCATGTCACAAGCCAGACGGTGGCCGATCTGTCCGCGCGGATCGCCCAGACCGCTGCGGTGATCCAGGGCAAAGTTGACCGGATGGGCGTGCAACACCTCGCGGCCTTCGCCCAGATCGGGCACATCGCACGCGGCAAGGACGCGGGCGATGTCTTGTTCGGTCACAACCGAATCCGCCAGCGCATGTTCCCCCGCAAGGCCATAGCTGCGCGGTTCCGCCCCCGAAAAACATGCGATCACGTGGTCGACGCGCTGGCCTGCGGCCTTTTGCGCGGACTGCACCACGGTTCGGATGGCGCGCTCTGCCTCATTAAGGCTTTCGATTTCGCCAAAACGCATGCCGCGCGACCGGGTGGTTGCGGCGCCGATGACCCGGAACTGGGACTGCCCTGCCAAAGGCCCCACACCATCCTCTGCGCGTGCCCGTTCAGGGCCGTCGAACCGCAAGATAAGGCAGGCAATCTTGGACGTGCCAACATCCAGAACAGCGATGACGCCGCGCTGCATCGCCGCTTTGCGCATGTTGCGCATAGCGCGCTGAGACTGGTACAGGTCGGTCACAGTGTTCCTCCTCGGGTCTCGGTTATCTTGGTCTGGCGCAGACTTTGGGCTGCTTCGGGTGACAAGCGCAGGGTGGGTCGACGATCGTTTCGCAAATCGACGGCCAGAAGGTCGCGTTTCAACAGACCCTCTGCCTGATCCAACGCGATGATCCGTTGCAGCGCACGCACCGGGTTGTCGGCGGGCAGCAACAGACGTTGGTCGCGGTCCAGAACGATATCCCAGCGCCGGTTGCCCATGCGAACCAACCCCCGGATGCGGGCGGTCAGGGGCCCTGCGGCCGCGACCAGTTCCAGTGCCTCGGCGGCGGCAGTGTTGGCAGATGCGCCAGCGATCAACGGCAGATCACCGCGCAAGGCACGGGCCGAGATCGACGCCACCGGATGCCCATTCGCATCCACCAGCTGCAGCGCATCTTCGGACCGCCAGACCAGCGCGGGCAGACGTTCGGTGACGGCTATCTGCAAGATGCCGCCAGACAGGATCCGCAGGTCCGCACGTTCCACCGCGTCAAAGGCCTCGACCTGATCGCGCGCAACTGCAAGGTCCAGATCGAACGAACTTTTGGGCAGCTCCAACCCCAGATCACGGCGCAGCGCATCGGCCAGCACCGGCGAGGCACCTTCGATCGCAACCAGATTCACCATGAACTCGGGCCGGTTTTGCACCGCATCGCGCGTGGCCGTGAACTGGTCGGTGATCAGCGCGCGACGGCCTTCGTCAGAAATCCACAGGCCTGCGGAAAATACCACGACAAAGGCGGGCAACCCGACCCGGACAAGCGCCCGAAACAACGGTGTCAGCCACAAACGGTGCCAACGGTACGCCCAGCGGGATGGTGCGGGATCGCGGCGCGGGGCTATCGGTCGCATGACGCATCCTTTACGATCCAGTCGCACAGATCGGGAAAAGTGATCCCCAGATGGGCCGCCTGTTCAGGCGAAAGCGACGTCGGCGTCATTCCCGGCTGGGTGTTGGTTTCCAGCAAGATCAGACCGTCCAGACCGCGCGCTTCGTCCCACCGGATATCTGTGCGGCTCAGGCCCCGACACCCCAGCGCCACATGGGCGCGCAGGGCATAGTCAAGACAGGCCGCTTCGATCTGGGTGGGGATATTCGCGGGCAGTTGATGCCGGCTGCCCCCCGGCTTGTATTTCGCATCAAAATCGTACCAGCCGTCCGTCAGGATATCCGTGACGCCCAGCGCCCGATCCCCCATCACACTGACCGACATTTCGCGCCCGGGGGCGTAAGCCTCGACCATCACCATGGCGGGCATCGTCGGCGCCAGACGCGGCGCGTTGGACCCCGGCTGCACAATATAGACCCCGACCGAGGAGCCCTCGTTGTTGGGCTTGACCACATAGGGTGGCGGCAGGACATGCCCGTGTTCAACCGCGTCACGCGACACGATCACGCTGTCCACAACCGGCAATCGTGCGGCGCGGTAAACATCCTTGGTGCGCTGCTTGTCCATCGCCAGCGCCGAGGCCAGTACGCCGGAATGGGTATAAGGGATACGCAGCCATTCAAGGATACCCTGCACGCAGCCGTCCTCGCCCCAGCGGCCATGCAAGGCGTTGAACGCGACATCAGGGGCCAGTGCCCGCAGACGGTCCGACAGGTCAGGACCTGCGTCGATCTCGTGAACTTCGTACCCTGCCACGCGCAGAGCGGCGGCGCATTCGCGCCCCGAAGACAAGGATACCGTCCGCTCTGCGGAAGGCCCCCCCATCAAAACTGCCACTCTGGCGGCTGTCCTGCTCGACATACCCGCCACCTACTGCCTATTACCCGGGTCTTTTGGCGACCCGTTTTCTTGTTGTATCCGGCCCTGTCGGGCCGCCGTTCGATCATTTGCGGCGGACAAAAGGCGACCCGATGGCCGTTACACGTCACCCACGCGCTTGATTTCCCATTCTAGCCTTATTCCGGTCTGCTGCAAAACCCTTTTTCGGACTTCTTCGCCCAAACCTTCCAAGTCTGCGGCAGAAGCGCCACCGGTGTTGATCAAAAAGTTCGCATGCTTT
>JAUSPL010000039.1 GCA_030656535.1 Gemmobacter sp. | reverse complement strand
TCTGCATCCACGATCGGCGCGGTGATCGAATACCCCTTGATCGGATAAACCGGCAGTTTCAACCCCAACGGCGCCACCAACGACGGCGACAGGCTGCCCAGTGCAAGGACATAGTCATCCGCGACCATCGGTCCTTCGGTGGTGTCGATGCCGACTACACGGCCCGCCTCGGCCCGGATCGCCGTGATGCCGACACCGTAGCGGAAGGTTACACCCAAGGCCGCCGCCTTGTCGGCCAGCGTGTTGGTGAACTTGAAGCAGTCGCCGGTTTCATCGCCGGGCAGCCGCAGCCCCCCCGCGATGCGATCCGCGGCACCGGCCAGACCCGGTTCCGCCGCGATACAGCCCGCACGATCCAGCACCTCGAACGGAACCCCATCCGCGCGCAGGACTGCGATGTCCTTTTCCGCCGCCGCAACCTGAGCTTCGGTGCGGAACACCTGCAAGGTGCCCTGCTGGCGGTCATCAAAGGTCATGGCGGTTTCGGACCGAAGATCTGTCAGGCAATCGCGGCTGTATTCAGCCAATCGGACCATACGGCTTTTGTTGCGGCCATAGGCGGCAGAGGTGCAGTTGCCCAGCATCCGCACGATCCAGTCCACCCGCTGCATGTCCAGTTTGGGCTGGATCACCAGCGGCGCGTGGCGCTGGAACATCCATTTCAACGCCTTCATCGGGATGCCGGGTGCGGCCCAGGGCGCAGAGTAGCCAGGTGAGATTTCCCCGGCATTGGCGAATGACGTTTCCAGCGCCGGGCCGGGCTGGCGGTCGATCACCGTCACCTGATGCCCGGCCTTGGCCAGATACCACGCCGAGGTCACCCCGATCACACCCGCACCCAGAACGATGATCCGCATTGCTGCCATCCTTTACTGCCGCCCAATCCGGGCAATGATTCTGGGACAGAAGATACCAGTAGTCCCGAAAAATTATCTGGCGTTTTCAATGGCCGGACAGGATGGTACCGCAATAATATTCGATCAATTATAGAATTATCAGATGAATCTTCTGCATGAGAAAGAATTGATCGAATTATCAACCAATCACGCACAAGGTTTGACGCCGGACCTTGTTCAGACCAATCTGGCCTTGCCCTCCCGAGTCAGGAGCCGACCAATGAACGACGACTGCCTGTTTTGCCGCATCGGCCAAGGCACCATCCCCGCCCACGTCATCCACGAAGACGAGGATACGCTGGCCTTTCTGGACCTTTTTCCCATCCGCCCGGGTCATGCGCTCGTGATCCCCAAGACCCATCACATCTGGTTCGAGGACATGCCCGCCGATCTGGCTGCCAAAGTGATGACGACCGCGCAACAGGTCGCGCGGGGGATGAAGGCGGAATATGGGGTCCAACGCGTGGCGCTGTTCTTTACCGGAATCCACGTGCCCCATGCCCATGCCCATCTGGTGCCGATGCTGCACCCACATGACGTGACCTCGATGGCGTATATGGAACACGGAATGGACGGGTTCAGCCAACCGCCCCGGATGCCCGATGATCAGATGAAGGCGCATGCAGATGCCTTGCGTACACGGATGTCCTTGTAACGAAGGCCTCGCAAGATAGTGCCAACGCAAGGAAATGTCGCCTCAAGAGATTGTCAGCGCAGAGGCCTGACACCCAACACGCCCGCCCCCAGCGCCGCGTGTCACCAAAACCGCCTGTGACAGCAAGCGTCGGAAGGGCAAAGGCCTAGCGCGGCACACCGGTTCAGGCACCCGGCGTCCCGTGCTCAGTCCTGATCTTGCTGCGTCGCAAGCCGTGCACGCAGGATGTCCGCATCTGCGCGAACGGCCTCCATCTTGCGGTACAGCGCAAGGACCTCTGCGCCCAACTCTGTCAACCGAGCCCCTCCGCCTTGGGGCCCGCCGCGTGTGCTTTCCACCATCGGCACATCAAAGCCCGCGTTCAAGGTCTCGACCAGCATCCACGCGCGCTTGTAGCTCATTCACATCTGGCGCACGGCGGCTGCGATGGCCCTTGCAGTTGCGATCTGGTCCAGCAGATCAGCCTGCCCAGCCAAAGCATGACCCCCGGCCCAAGAGTGACCCGCATACGCAGGTTGGAAAATGTCGCATCCGCCTGTGGCATGCCCTGCGGAAACCCGCCCAACCCGCCTTGCGTCCCCAGAACATTGCGCCGCGGACGATCCGCGGAAGACAGGCCGATTTCGGCTCCGCGCAACGACTAAATCTTAGCCGCATCGCACAATATTTTGCCATCTGCCCGCAATTCACGCACCCGGCTCAGGCGTTCCCCCAGCGCAGGATTGCGTCTGTCCCCATCGGGTGCTGCCTTTGGCGCCTACAGCCTTTTGCCCACCCCTATCAGGCGCTTGCCCCTTTCATGCTGGACACCACGCCCCAAACGACCACCCTGCAGCGCAGCCACGGCCGCGCCCGCGTGGCCTTGCGCGCCGGTGGGGCTTTGGACCGGATGGAGCAGGCGGGATCGGCCAAGGTCATCTTGCCGCGCGTCCATGGACCTGTGCCCGAAGCGGTGTTCTTGAACACTTCCGGGGGGTTGACCTCGGGCGATCGGCTGGAATTCCAGATGGACCTTGCGGCAGGGGTGCGGGCAACGGCCACCACCCAGACCGCCGAACGCGCCTACCGCGCCAACGGACCCGCGGCGCAGGTGCGGGTGGTGGCACACGTCGGTGCAGGCGGGCGTCTGGACTGGTTGCCGCAGGAAACCATCTTGTTCGAGGCCAGTGCGCTGCACCGCTCAACCGAAATCAACCTTGCCGCCGACGCCGCCTGCCTGATCTGCGAAACGGTGATCCTTGGCCGTCACGCGATGGGCGAAACCCCGCAGGCCTGCGCCCTGACCGACCGACGGGTGATCAATCGCGCCAATCGTCCGGTTCTGGTCGAGACGCTGCGGCTGGACCAGACTGTGCTGGCGGCCGCGCACCGTCCCGGAATTCTGGGCGGCGCGCGCGCGTTCGCATTTGTGGCGCTGGTGGCCGAGGGTGCGGCGGACGCGCTGGCGCCCCTGCGTGACGTGCTGACGGAACCCGGTGTGATCGCCGCCGCCACCGCATTTGACGGCAAGTGCATCCTGCGACTGACCGCTTGCGATGGCTGGCCGCTGCGGCGGCAGATCATCCGCGCGCTGGCGATGCTGCGCCCCGGCCATTCCCTGCCACGCGTTTGGCAAGCCTGAAGGACCCCCACGATGAACCTGACCCCGCGTGAAAAGGACAAGTTGCTGATCAGTGTCGCTGCGATGGTGGCGCGCGGACGGCTGGCGCGCGGCGTCAAGCTGAACCACCCCGAGGCCATCGCGCTGATTACCGACTATGTGGTCGAGGGGGCACGTGACGGGCGGTCCGTGTCCGACCTGATGACGGCCGGCGCGCATGTCATCACTGCCGAGCAGTGCATGGACGGCATCCCCGACATGATCCCCTCGGTTCAGGTCGAGGCAACATTTCCTGACGGGACCAAGCTGGTCACCGTTCACCACCCGATCCGATAAGAGGCCCGATATGTCCCGAATTCTGTTGATTGTCCTTGCAAGCCTTGCCCCCTCGCTGGCGTTTGGGCATGGCGGGCACGTCGAAACTGGCGCGTTTGCTGCCGGTTTCGGGCACCCGCTTGGCGGTGCCGACCATCTGCTGGCCATGGTGGCGGTCGGGCTTTGGGCGGGACTATCGGGCGGGCGCGCGGTTTGGGCGCTGCCCGTGACCTTTGTCACCGCGATGCTGGCAGGGGCCATGCTGGGCACGTTGGGGGTCGGCTTGCCCGCAGTCGAGCATACCATCATCGCCTCGGTCATCGTGATCGGTGCGGTCGCCGCGCTTCAGGTGCGGGTCGCCCTGCCGGTGTCGGCAGCCTTGATCGCGCTATTCGGGATGGCCCATGGCCACGCGCATGGGACCGAAGGCCCTGCCTTTGGGTTTGCGATGTATGTGGCGGGATTTGCGCTGGCGACGGCGGCGTTGCACGCAGCCGGGGTGATGCTGGCGCGTGCGACCCTTGCGCCGATATCGCGCGGGTTCTGCGCGCTGACGGCCGCCGGCGGCGCCGCGCTGGCGTTCATGTGACAGGAGCCGCACAATGATCCCCGGAGAGGTTTTTCCCGCCGACGGTGACATCATCCTGAACGATGGCGCGCCCGTCACTGTGGTGATGGTTGCCAACACCGGCGACCGTCCGGTTCAGGTCGGATCGCACTATCACTTTGCCGAGACCAACCCCGGTCTGGTCTTTGACCGCGAGGCGGCACGGGGGCAACGGCTTGATATTGCGGCAGGAACCGCGGTTCGGTTTGAACCCGGCCAGACGCGCGAGGTCCGGTTGGTGCCTTTGTCCGGCGCGCGAATGGTGTATGGGTTCAACCAAGCCGTCATGGGACGGTTGTAACGGTGGCCATTGGCCCCCGAAAGGATACCCGATGTACACGACAAACGTGACCGAAAGCATGCGCCTGATGGTTCAGTGGAATCTGATGGCCCTCGAGGCGCAAAGCGTGATCACGATGCGGCTGATGGGGATGGCGGGGATGTGGAATGTGTCAGCCTCCGAAGACGCCCGCATGTTCCGAGAAAAGACCGTCGTGGCGGAAAAATCCGCCAGGGCTGCCTTCCAAAAGGCCGCGCAAGGCGGCTCGCCTCTGCAGGTATCACTGGCCGCGCTGAAACCTGTTCGCGCCCGCACCCGGTCCAACGCCCGGCGTTTGACCGACGCGGGCATCACCACCCCCTGATCCAATCGGAGCCCCCCATGCCCAGCGTCCTGTCCC
>JAUSPL010000038.1 GCA_030656535.1 Gemmobacter sp. | reverse complement strand
GACCTCGATCATGCGCTTTCGCTCGATCTGCCAGAACCGAGTGCCGACCGTGCGCACAAAGGTCCGGTCGTGGCTGACCAACAGGGCCGTTGCGTCATGCACCTGCAACTCACGCTCCAGCGATTCCTGGCCCTCGATGTCCAGATGGTTGGTCGGCTCATCCAGGATATAGAAGTTCGGCCGGGCCAGCCGCAGCAACACCATCGCCAGCCGGGTCCGCTGCCCCCCTGACAGCACCCCGATGGGACTGTCTTGCGCGGCAATTGCGATACCTGCGCCAGCCAGAATGGTGCGCGCATTGCGGTCGCCCACGGCCGAACTGCCTGTCACCGCATCCATCGGCGATCTGAACCGATCAAGCTGGGACAGCGCCTGATCCGAAACTGCCGCGGTGACCGAGGGCGCCACCCGAATCGCGGGCAGATCAAGGTGCAAAGCGGCGATTATCTGCGACAGGAATCGCGACTTTCCGGCGCCATTTGCGCCCAGCACCACCACGCGGTCGCCGCGATTGATCCACATTGCCCCCGTCCGAAACAGAACCCTGCCGTCTGGCGTCGCAATATCGGTGGCATCCAGCGCCACCAGCGCCTTGGCATGGATGCCCGAATTGGTCAGCCGGATCTTGCCCGCCGTTCGGTCATCAAACGCCGGACGCGCCGCCCCCTCGATCTTGTCGGCGCGGCTGGTCAGCTGTTTTGTCTTGGTCAACAGCAGATCCGAACCAGAGTTGATGCCGATGTTCTTCAGCCGCGATGCCTGCCTGCGCAATTGATCTGCCTTGGCGATCTGGTTTTCAAACTGTCGCGCGGCGGCCGCATCTGCGACGTCCAGACTGGTGCGGGCACGGGTGTAGGGCAAGGCAAACAGGTGCGACTGCTCTGCCCGCAAGAACAGGGTACGATTGGTGACAGCATCAAGGAACGCCCGGTCATGGCTTGCCGCGATCAACGGCGTGTCCTTGGCAACCGACCCGAGCCACGTCTGAAGGGCGCCGATGCGGTTCAGGTCAAGGTGGTTGGTGGGTTCGTCCAGCAACAGCACGTCAGGCTCTGCGACCCAGACCCGCGCCAGCAGGGCGACCCGTTGCCACCCGCCCGACAAGCTGTCCATCGCGCAGTGCCGCAACGCGGTGGGCACCTGCAGATCATCCAGCACGATATCGACACGCCAGCTTTCGAATTTGGCCTGGTCGGCATCAAGCGCCGACAGCACTGCCTCTTGCATTGATGTTTTCAACAGGGCGTCCGGCACGTCCTGGGCAACCAGCCCGATGCGCAAACCGCGCTGGGTGGTGATTTCGCCGCTGGTCGCGTCCAGTTCACCCGCAATGGTGCGCAGCAAGGTGGATTTTCCGCGACCGTTCGCGGCGACAAGTCCGATGCGGTCGCCTTTGCCAACGGTCAGGTCAAGATCGCGAAACAGCGATGCAGCATGAGTAACGCCAAGGTTGCGCAAATTAATCAAAGTCATGGAAAGGTCTTTCGATCTGTCAGGCACAGCCCACAAGGCTGCCGTCAGGGCAGATCGCTAAGACGCACATGTCCCGTCGATCAGCCCTGCAAACGCATCTGCAGGGCAAAATCAGGGCCAAAGATATGATGTCGCGCAGTCAGCATTGAACCCTTCCCGGTTCACATCAGTCTTCGCAGGTTAGCCAAGACGCATGCACTGGTCAAGCGCGGCACCCTTGCAAGCGGGACGTGATGACCCCAGACCATTCAGGTCTTCAAGATCGCGGGCAGGTTCAGGTTGCACGCGCGCGCATGGTCAAGGGCGATCTCATACCCCGCATCCGCGTGGCGCATGACACCCGTCGCCGGATCGTTCCACAACACACGCTCCAACCGTCGCGCCGCATCGGGCGTGCCGTCGGCGACGATCACCATGCCGGAATGCTGGCTGTAGCCCATCCCGACGCCCCCGCCATGATGCAGGCTGACCCAGGTTGCCCCGCTGGCGGTGTTCAACAGCGCATTCAGCAGAGGCCAGTCAGACACGGCGTCGGACCCGTCCCGCATGCTTTCGGTTTCCCGGTTGGGCGACGCGACGGACCCGCTGTCCAAATGGTCCCGTCCGATCACGATCGGGGCCTTCAATTCACCAGATGCCACCATGTCGTTGAACATCAGCCCCGCCCGGTGACGATCCCCCAAGCCGATCCAGCAGATGCGCGCGGGCAACCCCTGAAAGGCTATACGGTCGCGCGCCATATCAAGCCAATTGTGCAGGTGTTGATTATCCGGGAACAAGCGCTTCATCGCGGCATCCGTGGCATAGATATCCTCGGGATCACCAGACAGCGCGCACCAGCGGAACGGACCGATGCCACGGCAAAACAGCGGGCGGATATAGGCCGGCACGAAGCCCGGGAAGTCGAAGGCGTTCTCGACGCCCGCGTCGAAGGCCACCTGACGGATGTTGTTGCCATAGTCGGTGACCGGCACGCCCCGCGCATGGAAGTCGAGCATGGCCCGCACGTGGACGGCCATCGACTCGCGGGCGGCGGCCTCGACGGCGGCGGGATCGGACAGCCGCTTCGTCTCCCACTCCGCAAC
>JAUSPL010000020.1 GCA_030656535.1 Gemmobacter sp. | reverse complement strand
TTCTATTCGATCAAGGTGCCCGATGGGCCGCTGACCAGCCGCCTGCAACACATCGTCCCGGGCGATCAGATCATCTTGCGACCAAAACCCGTCGGTACGCTGGTGCATGACGCGTTATTGCCCGGACGCCGGATCTGGTTTTTGGCGACAGGCACCGGGATTGCCCCCTTTGCGTCGCTGATGCGTGACCCTGAAACCTATGAAAAATACGATCAGGTCATCATGATGCATACCTGCCGGGAAACTTCCGAGCTCAGCTATGGCCGCGACCTGATCAACAGTCTGAGGTCGGACGAACTGATCGGCGATATGGTCGAAGGCAAGCTGCTGTATTATCCGACCACAACGCGCGAACCTTCGCCACACATGGGCCGGATCACAGACAATTTGTCGAACGGACAGGTGTTTGCCGATCTGGGTCTGCCCCCGATGGACCCCGCCTATGACCGCGCCATGGTCTGCGGGTCGCTGGCCTTCAACATCGACGTCAAGGCGGTGCTTGAATCGTTTGGCCTGCGCGAGGGCGCCAATTCCGATCCAAAGGAATATGTGGTGGAAAAGGCCTTTGTCGGGGAAGGCGTTTGATCCGACGGCGCGGGTTCTCGCGCGGCAGGTCTGCCGCGCCCCCCCGCTCGCACCGACAGGCCTGAGCGAGCGGGGAACCTGAACAGATACCCCGCCTGTGGAGGTCATTCCCTACGATGCGCGACGCGAATCTCTCCAGCATGTCGCCAGCAGCCATTCCAGCCGGCTTGCATCAACGGATGTGATCTGACTGCCGATGACGCCGCGAAAAGGGCGCTTGCGGTCTGGTCCGGATAAAACGGTGCGGCGGTCTTGCCCCACCTCAGGCCGGGAAGAACGCCGCATGGGCCACACACCACCGCTTGGCCAAAAGAAATCCGCCGCGCAGATGGCTGCACGGCGGATTATTTCGTCCTGGTCTGCGGTTACTGACCCAGTGCGGTCCGGATCCGGGTCAAGGCAACTTCCAGCAAGGCAGGGTTGCTTGCGGCGCCTTGCACCAACGCCTTGAGCGTGGCCTTGTTCGCGTCATCCAACGACGAGCTGTCGATCAACGCTTCAACCTGCGTCAGATCAAAATTCGCGGGGTTCAATGCATCTGGTGCGCCCGTCGCGGTCTGTGCCGCAGCATCGGCAGCGGCCTTGGCGGCAGCTTCGGCTTCGGCGGTGGCCTTGGCGGCGGCTTCTTCGATGGCTTTGGCGTCGGCAGCAGCCTTGGCAGCGGCTTCTTCGGTGGCTTTGGCGGCGGCCTCGGCGGCATCCTTGGCGGCTTGTTCGGTGGCGGTTCCGGTCTGGGCAGCGGCCTCGTCGGCAGCCTTGACGGCAGCTTCCGCATCAGCGGCGGCTTTGGCTTCTGCTTCGGCGGTGGCCTTGGCGGCCGCCTCTTCTACGGCTTTGGCGTCAGCGACAGCCTTGGCGGCGGCTTCTTCCAGCGCCTTGGCGTCTGCTGCGGCTTTTGCCACGGCGTCTGTCGCAGCCTTGGCAGCGGCTTCCTCAAGCGCCTTGGCATCGGCGGCAGCCTTGGCGGCGGCGGCCTCTGTGGCCCTGGCTGCGGCAGCGGCCTGTTCGGCTTGTTGTGCGGGCAAGTAGCTGAATTGATAGTAGCCGCCAGCGGCGGCCAGGACCAAAATGGCGCCGGCAATCATACTCTTGTTCATCGTTATCTCCCTCGGAGCAGTGTCTTTGGACGAGGTTCTTCTGACAGAGGGTCATGAAATTGGAAAGCGTTTTTGCCGCGATAGCGCGGCAATTGGCATCAACAGACCCGCAGAAGCGGATTCCGGTTGAAACGCGACGCTCAGAGGTCTATTTTACTCCACGCACAACCTCAGAAGGATTGCTACCATAGCCCGCAGACCCCATAACGCCCCGCCGCAACGCGAAACGGGCCCCCGTGTTAATGACCGTATCCGTGGCGGCGATATTCGCCTGATCGGTGCGGAAGGCGAAAATATCGGAGTCGTCAGCCCCGCCCAAGCCATGGCCTTGGCCGAGGAAGCCGGACTGGATCTGGTCGAGATCTCGCCAAACGCGGAACCCCCGGTCTGCAAGATCATGGATTTCGGCAAGTTCAAGTATGAGCAGCAAAAACGTGAGGCCGAGGCCCGCAAAAAGCAGCACATCATCGAGATCAAGGAAATCAAGTTCCGTCCCGGGACAGATATCCATGACTATGAAGTAAAGATGCGTTCGGTGTTCAAGTTTCTGGAAGAAGGCGACAAGGTCAAGATAACCTTGCGTTTTCGTGGTCGCGAAATGGCGCACCAGCAGCTTGGCATGGAATTGCTGAACCGGGTGTCCGCCGATGTCGCACTGGTGGGCAAGGTTGAAACCATGCCCAAGCTGGAAGGCCGCCAGATGGTCATGATGATCGGGCCAAGGTAAAATCCGCACTCTTGCGGTACAGGAAACCCCGCCATCACGGTGGGGTTTTTTCATGCGCGCCGGCTGTCATAGTGGACCGCCTGTCATCGTGGCCGGTGCAGCCGGGCACCCTGCCCCCATCACCGCAAGACCGCAGCACAGGGGGCAGGCCCATGGACCGAAAAGATCGTCAGGTGATGACATCTGGTGCGGTGCGCCCGGTCAACCGGGCGATTCCCGCCAATTGCTCTGCCGCATCGATCATCGGGGCCAGCGCGACTTGCGGATCAACGTCAAACTTGTCCGGGTCGCCTTGCACGGTTTCCACATAAAGCCGCAGCGTGGCACCCTCGGTCCCGGTACCCGACAGCCGCAATACGATGCGCGCGCCGCCCTCGAACACCACGCGCAGACCCTGCCCGGTCGTGACCGACCCGTCTACCGGATCGCGGTAGCCGAAATCGTCCGCGTGTTCCACCGTCAGCCCATTGATGGACCGTCCCGCAAGGTCAGGCAGCTGCGCGCGCAGGTTGGCCATGACCGACTCGGCCTGTGCGACCGGCAGTGCCTCATAGTCGTGGCGGGAATAGAAATTTCGCCCATAAAGCCGCCAATGGGTCGACACAAGATCCGCCACGCTGATTTTACGCACGGCCAGAATGTTCAGCCACAGCAAGACAGCCCATAGCCCGTCCTTTTCGCGCACATGGTCGGACCCCGTGCCAAAGCTT
Organism: Gemmobacter sp.; assembly: GCA_030656535.1. Taxonomy (GTDB): domain Bacteria; phylum Pseudomonadota; class Alphaproteobacteria; order Rhodobacterales; family Rhodobacteraceae; genus JAUSPL01. The sequence continues at coordinate 676 of JAUSPL010000020.1, read as the reverse complement.
TCTTCGCCACAGATCGTGGCCTGACCGGCATCCAGCAGCGTGCCAAAGAATTTCCACCCCGTCGGGGTTTCATGCATCGGAATCCCAAGCGCCTGCGCCACCCTGTCGGCGGCAGCCGATGTCGGCATTGAACGCGCAATGCCCCGAAGGCCGGTGGCATAGCCCGGCGCCAGATGCGCATTGGCGGCCAGCAGCGCCAGGCTGTCCGACGGGTTGACGTAAATCCCACGCCCCAAGATCATGTTGCGGTCACCATCGCCGTCCGACGCGGCACCAAAGTCGGGTCCGTCAGGGGCCATCAGCGTATCCCACAGATCGGACGCCCAGGTCGGGTTCGGGTCCGGATGCATGCCACCGAAATCCGGCAAAGGTGTGCCGTTGACAACGGTGCCGGTGGGCGCGCCCAAACGACGTTCCAGGATCTCGGTGGCGTAAGGCCCAGTGATTGCGCACATGGCGTCAAACTGCATCCGGAACCCCCCGGCAAACAGCGCCCGCAGCGCGTCAAAATCGAAAAGGCGTTCCATCAGCTCAGCATAGTCAGTGACCGGATTGACGACCTGCACCTGCATGTCGCCCAGAACGCTGTCACCGATCCGGTCCAGATCAGGCGCCTTGTCGGGATGAAGGCTGTACCCAGACAGCGCCAAGGTCGCCGCATAGATAGCGTCAGTCA
>JAUSPL010000013.1 GCA_030656535.1 Gemmobacter sp. | reverse complement strand
GTTGTCGCGCACCGTCAAATGCGGGAACAAGGCATAGTTCTGGAACACCAGTCCGATATCGCGCTTGTGCGCGGGCAAACGGGTAAGGTCGGTCCCGCCCAGCATGATCCGGCCCTGCGTCGGCGGCAAGAACCCGGCTATCAGTCGCAAGGTGGTCGTTTTTCCACAGCCAGACGCGCCCAGCAAGGACACAAGCTCCCCCGCCCTTACCGAAAGCGACAGGTCATCCAGCACCTTGGTGGTGCCATAGTGGGCGGTCAGTTTCTCTAACGTCAGGGGCTGGGTCATGGTCTACTTTGCAAGGAAGGTCAGGCCAAGGGTACGCTCTACCACTGCCATCACCGTGACGGTCAACAGCATAAGCAACACCGACACCGACGCGATGACAGGGTCAAAGAACTGTTCCACATGGGCCAGAATCTGGATTGGCAGGGTCGACACCCCAGGTCCGGTCAGGAACAGGGATACCGACACGTCATTGACCGAGGTAATGAAGGCCAGAATGAATGCCGCGATCACACCCGACTGGATGTTGGGCAGCACGATGGTGAAGAACGTCTTGAGCGGGGGTGAGCCAAGGCTGATCGCCGCCTCTTCGATCGAAAAGTCGAACGAGGCCAGCGACGCCGACACCACCCGGACGCAATACGGCAGCACGATCAGCGTATGCCCAACCAGCAAGGTCGCAAAGATCGGCAGGTCATTGCCCACCGCGACCGACCGCAGCAAGGAAAAGCCCAGCACGATTTCCGGCACCAGAACCGGCAGCACGAAGATGGTCGAAAGCCATGTGGGCAAGGTGATGCGATACCGGTTCAGCGCATAGGCCGCCGGGATACCGATCAGCAGCGCCAGCGCCGTGGCCAGAAACGCGATCTGAAGGCTGGTAACGATCGTCCGCCGGAACGCCGCCATCTCGAATATCTTCTCGAACCAGCGCAGGCTTAGACCCTGCGGCGGAAAGGTCAGATAACTTGTATCCGACAGCGCCGCCCCGATGACGATCACCAAAGGCCCCATCAAGAACAGATAGACCAGCACCGTAAAGGCGATCAGCGGAAGAGGGATCGGTGTGCGCATCAGGTGGCCATCGGATTAAGGCGTTTGGCAACGCGTGTCATTCCCAGCACCACAAGGACGGTGACGACCACCATTATCGCGGCCACGGTGGACGCGCCGGTCCAGTCAAAAGCCACCATCGCGCGCTGATGCAGCAACGTACCCAGCACCATCTGCTTTTCGCCGCCCAAAAGGCTGGGTGTGGCATATGCGGTGAATGATCCGGTGAACACCAGCACCGCCCCAACGATCAACCCCGGCACTGCCAGCGGAAAGACCACCTGCCGGAACGTCGCGGCCGGCGTGGCCCCCAGCGACGCCGAGGCCTGAATCAAGTCGTCGGGTATGCCTTCCAGCACGCCGACAAGGGTCAGGATCATCAAGGGCACGAACAGATAGACCATCGCGACGATCACCGAACCTTGGGTGTAAAGCATCGTGAACGGGGTGTCCGTGACGCCCAGCCAGATCAGGAAGCTGTTCAGTATCCCGTTCTTGCCCAGGATGATCAGCCAGGCGAACGACCGCACCACGACGCCGGTCAGCAGGGGAAATACGGCCGCGATGATCAGGATCGACCGCAGCCGCCCCGGCGTGCGCGACACGACAAAGGCGACCAGAAACCCGATCACCAGCGACAGCGCGGTCGTGATGACAGCAATTTCCAGAGTGCGCCAGAGAACAGCGCGCCGAAACCCCGAACGAAAGAAATCGACATAAGGCGCAAACACGCCCTTTGGTTCCAGAAAGGTCGCAAAAATGGTCGCCCCGACCGGCAGGATCAGGAACAGAGCCACCAGCAACAGAGCGGGCAGGCTAAGAAACCATCCGGCACGGCGCAAAGTCATTTGTTGTCCTTTGGGGTCAACCCGCGCAGCACCCTGCGCGGGTCAGTCTGATCTGTCAGGTTTACATGCCGAAGACTTCGTTCCACTTTTCAACCCAGCCTGCCTTGGCTGCGTTCATCTTGGCATAGTCGATACGCTTGAGGCTGTTGATCTGAGCCTCGCCATAGGTCCATTTCGCAGCTGCCTCTGGCGACAGTTCAACCGACTTGGCCGTTGGCGCGTCCACGCCGTTTTCCGCCAAGATCTTTTGCAGCGCAGGGTCCAGGACAAAGTTGATGAACTCGTGGGCCAGATCGACGTTCTCTGCGCCGCGCGGGATGTTGATGGTGTTCAGCACGGCAAAGTCACCGTCTTCCAGCGTGGCCCAGGTGATGGTCGGAACTGCGGCTTGCAGTTGGCCCAAGGTGAAATCCTGGGTCATCGACACGGCGATTTCGCCGGTCGAGAACAGGTTGATCATCTCTGAACCGGTGTTGTAGTTCTTGACCACGTTCGGCTTGATCGCTTCGATTTCCGTGAAGGCTGGGCCCGCATCTGCGAACACATCGCTGCCGGCCTTGTCGCCCGCCAGCATCACGACCATCGGGCCAGCCGTCGTGGTGATGCCCGGCAGCGAAACCGCGGCCTTCAGGTCTTCACGCCACAGATCGGACCACTTGGTGATCGGGGTGGCAACCTTTGCGCTGTCATAGACAATGCCGATGCGGCCCACGGTATAGGCCGGACCGAATTCGCCCTGCGGAGCCTGCGCAATGTCGTGCAATCCGGCGATGTTCGGAACCTTGGTGCGATCTACGGGCTGAAACAGGCCTTCGGCGACGCCGATCTGGCTGAAAGCGTCGGTCAGATAGATGACGTCAACGCCCTTGCCATCGCGGATCTTTACCTTGTTCAGGCGATCGGCGTTGTTGCCGGTTTCGAACACCAGTTCGCAGCCACATTGGGCCTGAAACGGTTGCACGACGAGTTCATTCAACTTGTCGCCGTTGAACCCCCACCACGAAACGGTAAGCGTTTTGGCAGCAGCTATACCGGGAACGGCCAGACAAAGGGCCAAGGCGGCGGTACCGAAAAGGGAAGTCATGCGGGTGGACATTGGAAACCTCGCTGTCGTTTACTTGCCCGCCATGCTGCGGGCTGCGCACACCAATTACCGCCTAGGTTTCGGTAGGAGCAAGTGCAAAATCCGGCAACTCGCGGTCGACAAGATGACCCACCCGAAAGCACCAGACAAACCCGCATTGCGCGTCGCGCCGCCCATTGGATAGGCACAAACCCGAAGCAGACGTCGGCTGGCAGCCAGGACAGCCTGCGCAGCTCTTTGGCGCACGGCATGCGATTCGTCCGAAATCCGCCCGAAATGGCGTCACCATAGGGACGTGACCGTTCGGACGGGCAGGCTTTGCCCGCTATGGCAGCACATGCCCTAAATATAGGCAGAACCGGCCAGATTGTGCCAAGGACAGGAAAACAGCTTGGCCCGCTTGGGGATTCTGTGAAACCGTGCCGTAAAACAGCCCAACCGCGAAGCGAACAGATGTCCATCAAGGCCAGCATCCACCACCTGACGCATTACAAATATGATCGGCCGGTCGTCCTTGGCCCTCAGGTCATTCGCCTGCGCCCTGCCCCGCACTCGCGCACACATGTCATTAGCCACAGCCTGAAGGTGTCGCCGCAACCGCACTTCGTGAACCACCAGCAAGACCCCTATGGCAACTGGCTGGCGCGATTCGTATTTCCCGAGCCAGTGATGGAACTCAAGATCGAGGTCGATCTGGTCGCGGACATGACGGTCTATAACCCCTTTGACTTTTTCGTCGAGGACAGCGCCGAACTCTGGCCGTTTCAATACCCCGAGGATATCCACCCCGACTTGGTGATCTATCTGACCCCTGAACCTGCCGGGCCTTACCTGCAGGGATTCCTAGACACCATCCCCCGCGAAAGCACCCGCACTGTGGACTTTGTCGTGGGGTTGAACGCACGGGTGGCCAATACCGTGGGCTACGTCATCCGACTGGAGCCCGGGGTGCAAACGCCCGAGGAAACGTTCACCCGTGGCACCGGGTCGTGCCGGGACAGCAGCTGGCTTTTGGTGCAGACGTTGCGGCATCTGGGCTTTGCGGCGCGGTTCGTGTCGGGGTATCTGATCCAGCTGAAACCCGACCTCAAGGCACTGGACGGCCCGTCAGGGACCGAAGTTGACTTCACCGACCTGCACGCCTGGGTCGAGGTGTACTTGCCCGGCGCAGGTTGGATCGGGCTGGACCCGACATCCGGCCTGCTGGCCGGCGAAAGCCATATCCCGCTGGCCGCTACACCGCATTACCGCAATGCGGCCCCGATCAGCGGGCTGGCTTCGTTTGCCGAGGTCGAGTTCGACTTTGACATGCAGGTGCGCCGGGTTGCCGAGCACCCCCGCATCACCAAGCCGTTTTCCGACGATGCCTGGCACGCGCTGGACACCGTCGGCCGTCAAGTGGACGCGGCGCTGGCAGACGGCGATGTGCGGCTGACCATGGGGGGCGAGCCGACGTTCGTGTCGATCGACGACTTTGAAGCGCCAGAATGGAACATCGACGCCGTCGGCCCGACAAAACGCACGCTGGCCGACAGCCTTATCCGCCGCTTGCGCGACCGGTTCGCGCCGGGCGGGTTCCTGCATTATGGGCAGGGCAAGTGGTATCCGGGCGAGACGTTGCCGCGCTGGACCTTTTCCTTGTACTGGCGCGCGGATGGGGTGCCAGTCTGGTCCGACCCCGCCCTGATCGCAACCGAAGGCGCGCAAACCGGGGCAGATGCCGCCGCAGCCGAGCGCCTGCTGCACGAAATCGCCTCGGAGCTGCACCTGCCCAGCGACTGCATTCTGCCTGCATTCGAAGACCCGGCCGAGTGGCTGGTCAAAGAAGCCAACCTGCCTGACAACGTGACGCCGGAAAACTCCAAACTGAAGGACCCTGAAGAACGCCACCGCCTTGCCTCGGTCTTCAGCCGGGGTTTGACCAATCCTGTGGGGTATGTGCTGCCAGTGCAGACATGGCAGGGGCTGTCCACCGACCGCAGGCGTTGGCGCACGGAAAAGTGGCGGCTGCGGCGCGGACATGTCTTTCTGGAACCCGGCGACAGCCCTGTCGGCTATCGCCTGCCGCTGGCATCGCTGCCGCATATCTCGCCCTCGGCCTATCCCTCTATCAACCCCACGGATCCAACCGTCACCCGAGGTCCACTGCCGATCTTTGGCGCGC
>JAUSPL010000012.1 GCA_030656535.1 Gemmobacter sp. | reverse complement strand
TGGCCCAAAGACAGCCTGTACCGTAAGGGCATGGGTGTGATCCAAAGCGAGAGGAAGCAACCGTGCGCTGGAGACAACTCGAGGCATTCAGAGAGACGATGATCACCGGCACCGCGCGCGGTGCAGCCGAGATCATGGGCATATCCCAACCCGCCGTCAGCCGCCTGCTGGAGGGACTGGAAGAAGCGTTGAAGATCACATTGTTCGATCGGACCACTGGCCGCCTGGTGCCTACCCCAGAGGCGCAGTTGTTCTACGCCGAGCTGCCGAGGGCCTTTGCCAGCTATGATCGTCTGCGGACCGTGGCCGAGGACATCCGATTCGGCCGCAAGGGCAGCCTGCACGTCGCCACGATGCCCGCGCTTGGGCTGGGGTTTCTGCCCGACACCATCGCGGAATATGCCAAGGTCCAACCAGACGTGAAAATCCGCTATGATATGCAGCTTTCCATGCGGGTCGAAGAACTGGTCTCGGCGCAAATGGTAGATCTGGGCATCGCAGAATTCCCCTTTGAACGCCCCGGATTCGAGCGTGAGGATTTCTGCCGAATCCCCTACGTCATGGCGTTGCCCGAAGACCATCCTCTGGCCGAGAGATCTGTCATCACCCCGCTTGATCTGGATGGCCAGGACATGGTCAGCCTGTGCGCCGAGACGGTCGCCCGGCGCCTGCTGGATACCTGCCTGTCCAACGCTGGCGTGACACCGCACATCCTTTACGAGACCACGTTTTCCGCTGGAATCTGTACGCTGGTGCAGCGCGGCATGGGCATCGGACTAGTCGATATGTTCACAGCGCATGACTTTCATGGAAAGTCTCTGGTCTTCCGCCGATTCGAGCCTGACATGGTTTTTCACGTAGGCATCCTTTACCCCCGGCACCAGCCAATATCCCGCACAGCCTCTGGTTTTGTCGCAGCATTGCGCGCCAGACGGAACCGCGTTCTGGCAAAATCGCAGAGGTCTTTGGGGTATAATGTTTGAACATACGGAAAGAACTTCGCGTCAATTGACTGGGGGGGACACCCTGCGCATGATCCGCCCCATGGAACAGCGCAGCACACTCCCGGACAGGCTCTCAAACGTTGCAGACCAGACATTCGATGTCGTGGTCATCGGCGGGGGCATCGTTGGCGCAAGCTCGGCCCGCGAAGCCGCATCCGCAGGATATTCGGTGCTTCTTGCGGAAAAGGATGATTTCGCGGCGGGTTCAACCAGTCGGTCCAGCCGCCTGCTGCATTGCGGTCTGCGCTATTTCGAAGCCCCCAACCCTGTCCGCTACTTTGCATCCCACCCGGGGCGATTTCTGACCTCGCTGCGCATGGCAAGGCAGGCGATGCTGGCGCGCCACGAGATAGTGACCACCTCCGCCGCACGGGCCACGCCGTTGGATTTTCATTTTCCGATCTTCCGCGACGGGCCCTACAAGCCATGGCAGACTGATGTCGCCTTTCGGTTGTTGGGCAGCCTTGCGCCCAAGGATGTGCCGCTTGACTACGCCAACCTTTCACGCGAACAGGCGCTGAAAAATCCCTTGGTCGCGGCCTTGGCCAATACAGATGCACTGCTATCGGTCGCCCGTTTCACCGAGTATCAGTTTGACTGGCCCGAACGCATCTGCATCGACGCCATTCTGGACGCCGAAAGCAAGGGCGCCGTCGCGTTGAACCGTACAAGTGCGGCTATTGGCGAGATGAAGGACGGTCTGCGCATAGTCACCTTGACCGATACGGCCGGCCGGTCGGTCGAGGTGAAGGCAAGGCGTGTGCTTGCGATGTCGGGGATCTGGATCGACGAGGTGCTGCAGCACAGCCAACCCAACGTGCCGCGCAAGATATTTGGCACCAAGGGCGCGCACATCGTCATCCGCCTGCCTGCCAAATTTCGTCGGCAGGGGATCTCGACGATCAACAGCGAGGGAGAGCCGTTCTACTGCATTCCGTGGCACGATCTGCACTATATCGGTCCGACCGAGACGCCCTATGACGGTGATCCAAACGACATTCGGACCGAGAAGCAGGATCTGGACTTTTTGCTGTCGGAAACCGCACAGCTGTTTCCGGGTCTCAACGTGACTGCCCGCGATGTCGTACGCACATGGGCCGGTGTCCGACCCCTGACCTATGACACGGCCTACCCAAAGGGCAACCGATCGCGCAAGCTTCATGATCTGGCCGCGGACGGTCTTCCCGGCGTGTTCGCCATGACCGCCGCTCCCATCATGAGCCACCGCAACGCGGGCCGCGAAGTTGTCAGCATCCTGAAGCGCAAGCTGACCCCGTCGATTGCACCTAAGGCACCGGATTACAGCGGCACCCGCCCCGCCGAGAACAGCAACACCGCGCCCATCGTGGCGGGGTTGCTCGAGTACCACATGGCCGATGTCCGCAACGCGGTCAAAAAGGAACACGCGACATCACTGATGGATGTTCTTTACCGCCGTACCGGGCTCGGTCTGCGCCACGACTTCACCGACGAGGAACTCGCGCGCGTTTCCGACGTCATGGGACAAGAACTCGACTGGTCCCAAGCCCAGCGCGAGCAAGAAATAAGGGCGTTTCGTCAACAGACCGACCGTCTTTTCACGCTGCCTGCGGGCCGCACACTCAAGATCGGCACCAATGCCGACAGACTGCAACAAGGAGATGATCAATGACCGTTTCTCGAAACCCCACCCGCCGGGCCATTCTGAAGGCCGGCGTGGCTGGGAGCACGCTTGCATTCCTGCCGATCTGGGCCGGCGCCGCCGAGGCCGCCTGTGCGACCCTGCGCGCAGGCATCACGGGATACAACGTCATCAACACGCTCGATCCCGCTCGGGCGACGTTGATCCCGGAATCCTATGTGATCTGGGGCATGTTCAACTGCCTGCTGAAGTTCGATGAGGGCATGAACATCATTCCCGACCTTGCCGAGAGCTACGAGACGCCAACACCGACCCTGCTGCGGTTCAAGCTGCGCCAGGGCGTCAAGTTCCATGACGGCGTCGAAATGACGGCTGAAGACGTGAAATTCACCCTGGAACGCCTGCGATCCGAAGAGTTCGCGTCGCCGCACCGCTCCAAGTTTGCGCCCCTCTCGGACATCCGCGTGATCGATGCCTACACGATCGAACTTGAAACGGCGGAACCCTTTGCCCCGTTGTTGAGCTACCTCACCAACACCCGGACAGGCAGCCAGATCGTGCCCAAGCACCTGCTTGAAAATGGCACACCCGAGAGCTTTGCCACCAATCCCATCGGCACCGGCCCGTTCAAGCTGCAAAGCTACGAACCCGGCGCGGCTCTGACGTTGACGGCGCACACCGAGTATTTCGAACCTGGGCTGCCCAAGGTCCAGATGGTGAATATTCCGCTGATCGCCGAGGAATCCGCCGGTGTGACGGCGCTTTTGGGCGGCAGCATTGATGTCACCAGCACCGCGCCGTTTGCCGACATTCCTAACCTCGAAAAGGACAAGCGCGTACAGGTGCTCAAGAAGCCGGGTACCAACTCGCGGTTCATCAGCCTGAACAATGCCGTTGCTCCGTTCGACGACGTGCATTTCCGGCGCGCGCTGTCGCTGGCGTTTGATCGTCAGGCCATGGTTGACGTGGTTCTGTTCGGCGAAGGACGTGTGGCAAAGGGTGTGATCCCCAGCTCGATTTCCTGGGCCGCCGCTCAGGAACAGCCCACTCTGACCATGCTCGACCCAGCAGCGGCCAAGGCCGAGATGGCAAAGTCCAAATACGGCCCCGGCACCGAGGCTACCGTGCTGACCTGGGGGTCAAGCTGGTGGAAGAGATTTGCCGAGGTGTTCGTGCTTCAGGTGAATCAGGTGCTGGGCGTGAACTTCAAGGTCGAAGTGTCGGACTCTGGCACGGTCTATCAGCGGATGCAGGCCGGCGACGTCCAGGCGTCGATCTGGGGTTGGCTGGGGCTCGTCGATCCGGACGAATATGCCTATGAGATCTACCACTCCAAAGGGTCGCGCAACTACGAGAAATACTCGAACCCCGAGGTGGACAAGCTGCTGGAACAGGCGCGCAGCGAGATGGACCAGTCCGCCCGCGGCGACCTGTACCGTCAGGTCGAGGCGCTCGTGATCGAGGACTGCCCGATCCTGCCATGCTTTGAAAGCAACGTGCACAACCTGCTGTCCGCCAAAGTCACCGGGTTCGTCCAACTGCCGTACTCGGCATTCGGATCACAGTTGGCGAACGTCGACAACTGCTGACCCTGGTCGAACTGAACTGTTGCCCCTGCCGAGCTATCGGCAGGGGCGCAAGTCTCATGCGAAAGACTCCTGATGCCCAAAGGTCTTAGATACTTTCTGACCCGGTTCATCGGGGCGCTGATCACGATGCTGGTGGGCACGGTCGTCGTGTTCTTCGTGATGAAGGCCGCCCCCGGCGATCCGGCACTTGTCGTTCTGGGTGACTTTGCCACCCCCGAAACGATCGCGAAATTCAACAGCGACCAGGGATTGGACCAGCCGGAACTGGTTCAGTACTTCAACTGGCTTGCCGGGATCGTTCAGTTCGATTTCGGGACCTCGCTGTCAGTGTCCCAAGGCGAAGATATCGGCGCCCTTATTGCCTACCGGCTGCCCAGCACCTTTTTTATCGGCATCTATGCCCTGACCATCGCTATCTGCCTTGCGCTTGTCTTGGGGACGCTTGCCGCGACCCGGCGTGGTACCCTGGTGGATACCAGCGCGACTTCGCTGGCGGTTCTGGGGGTGTCGATGCCGGATTTCTGGCTTGGCTACATGCTGATCCTGGGGCTTTCGATCGGTATGGGGTGGTTTCCGTCCTACGGCTTTGTCCAACCTTCGACCTCAATCCTCGGCGCACTGCACTCGGGGTTCCTACCTGCTCTGGCGATTGCGGCACCGATGGCCGCCGTCTTTACCAGAACCCTGCGCACATCGCTGATCGAGAACCTTGACCGCGACCATGTGCGCGTCGCGCGGTCCTTCGGGCAGACTGGGAGATTCACGTTCCTGCATCATGTGTTTCGCAACTCGATCATCCCGTTCATCGTCGTGATCGGCCTTCAGGTCCGCTATCTGCTGGGCGGAGTGGTCATCATCGAACGCATCTTCGGCATCAACGGCATCGGATCGCTCATGGTCGAGGCAGCCTTCGCACGCGACTACTACGTCGTGCAGGCCTGCGCGGTCGTCTTTCTGGGCGTGGTTCTGACCGTGAACTTTGCCGTCGACCTGATCTGCGCTTCCCTTGATCCCAGACGCGCGAGGTAGTTCCAATGAAATTCAATGCACTTCTCAAGAATCGCACCGCCCTCACCGGGACAATCATCACCTGCATCTTCCTGCTGTTCGTCATTTTTGGGCCGATGATCTCTCCTTGGACGAGCGACGGGTTCGATTTCATGAACGTGCTCAAGGAGCCCTCGTGGCAGC
>JAUSPL010000011.1 GCA_030656535.1 Gemmobacter sp. | reverse complement strand
CGCAGTCAGCGTCACCATGACCCTGACCGCCCCCGGCTGCCCGGTGGCCGGTGAAATGCCCGGTTGGGTGGCCGAGGCGATCGAGCCCTTGCCCGGGGTCAAGCATGTCGATGTCCATATGACCTTTGACCCGCCATGGGGCATGGACATGATGTCCGACGAAGCCCGGCTGGAACTGGGTTTCATGTAACAGAAGGCTTGGGCTTGAACGGGTTCCCGGTCGGGATTACCTTCATGTCAACCGAAAGGACCGCAGATGTTCGGCATTCCCGGCAAGGCCGCTGTCACCCTGACCCCTACCGCCACCCGCCAGATCGCGCGGCTTATGGAACGGCAGGGATCATCTGGCTTGCGTATCGGCGTCAAGAAGGGCGGTTGCGCGGGCATGGAATACACCATGGACTATGTCACTTCGGTCAACCCGCTTGACGAAGTGGTAGAACAGGACGGCGCGCGGGTGATGATTGCACCCATGGCGCAGATGTTCCTGATCGGCACCGAAATCGACTATGAAACCTCGTTACTGGAAAGCGGTTTCAAATTTCGGAACCCGAATGTGGCCGAAAGCTGCGGCTGCGGTGAATCGATAAAATTCAAGGAATAGGCAGGGCGGTCGTTTTCGGCCCCGCCTGACCGCAAGCTTCCTGTCACCACCCGCTTGCGCGTAGCCCGCCGTGTCGCACGCTGGCGAAGGCCCGCCCAAGCGACCGGACGGATCCCTTGTTGCGGGTTCCCAGGGACGGCGACTTGGCTTATGTCTTTACCGTGATGAAACGAAAGGCATGGGCATGGCGCGAAAACTGGCTGCCGGAAATTGGAAGATGAACGGCGTCGCGGCCGATCTTGCGCAGATTTCGGCGCTGATGGCCACCCACCCCGCCCCACGCAGCACAGTCTTGATCTGCCCGCCCGCCACGTTGTTGCAGCGCATGGCAGATGTTGTCGCGGGTCGCTTTGCCGTCGGCGGGCAGGATTGCCATGCGATGGATAAGGGCGCGCACACCGGCGATATCTCGGCCGTCATGCTGGCGGATGCCGGGGCAGGGTATGTCATTCTGGGCCATTCGGAACGCCGCGCCGACCATGGGGAAACCGATGCGCAGATCGCGCGAAAGGCGCTGGCGGCGCTGGCGGCGGGTCTTGTCCCGGTGATCTGTGTGGGCGAAACCGAGGCCCAGCGCGACAGCGGCAAGACACTGGATGTGGTTGCCCAACAATTGGCAGGGTCAGTCCCGGCAGATGCAACGGCCGATCGGCTGGTGATCGCCTATGAACCCGTCTGGGCGATCGGAACCGGACGCACGCCGACCTTGCAACAGATCACAGAAGTCCATGCCCACCTGCGCGCGCGGCTGATGAAACAGTTTGGCCCACAAGCCTCTGATATACCGATCATTTACGGCGGTTCTGTCAAACCGGACAACGCCGCGCAGATCTTTGGCCTTTCAGACGTCGATGGCGCCTTGGTTGGCGGTGCCTCGCTAAAAGCCTCAGATTTCGGCGCGATCATCGACGCTCTGGACGCAAGCTGAGGTCGGTATGGTCAAAACCTATATCCTGGACGACCAGATCGGGTTCCTTCTGCGCCGTTCGCAGCAGCGCCACCTGACCATCTTTGCCGAGGCAATGCCAGACGGGCTGACGGCACAGCAGTTCGCGGCCTTGGCAAAGCTGCGGGAACTGGGGCCTTGTTCGCAAAACGCACTCGGTCGGTTGACCGCGATGGACAACGCCACGATTTCGGGCGTGCTGACACGTCTGGCCGAGCGCGGCCTGATCGAACGCACGGCCCAGCCCGATGACCGCCGGATGATGCAGATCAGCCTGACCCCCGGCGGGGAAACGCTGGTCGACCGGGTCTTGCCGATCGCGCGTAAAATCACCGCTGACACACTGGCCCCGCTGAGTGCAGCGGAACAGACAAGCCTGATTGCCTTGTTGCGCAAAATCAGCTGACCCTTTGAAGGGCCATGTTCCAACTGGCCTCATGGGCCCACGACAAGCTTGGACCTAGCGTAACCCGTCGCGCACGCTGATCTGATCGGCGCGCAGGCCGCCCACGCGGTCATGAATGCGCGCCCCGGTGGTCATCACCAGAACCAGTGCCAGTTCATCTGCACGCGGGGCATCCGACACCCCAACTTCCATCGCGTCAAAATGGCTGCGGACATAAGACGCGTCAACATGGGTGATCGGCACATCCAGCCGCGCCCCGACCGCGCCCACCTTCTTGGTGGACGGCACAATGGCCAAGGCCCCCCCCAGCGCCTCGCGCATGGCATAGCCCCCGGGCACATGCCAAAGCGCACCGTGTTCCAACTCGCCCGCAGACCCGATGATGGCACCCTTGCCATAGCCCTGCACCACGGCCGGATCGCCCCCCAGCACCCCGACCATCCGCTGCGCCATCGCAAGGCCAAGCGGTTTCAGATCGTCCATGAAACCCTGGATATCCTGAACATAGCGTCCGGAAAAAGGGTTGGCGATCACCGATATCATCGCCAACCGTCGCAGCGGAACCGCCGCCACCGGCCCGCCTTCGTGAAAGATTTCCTCGCTCACAAGCACCTGCTTGCGGATCAGGACCTCTGCCATGTCGCCCCCTCCTGATGTGCGGCAAAGGGAACCGCGCCCTCCAGCCGCATGATGTTTCGCAGCACTATCGCTGCACCGATGATCTGGCCTGTCGCGATCATCGCTTGCGCACAGGCGGCGCCTGCGTCCAGTGCCCGGTCTACCTCCGCCAAGGTCAAAGCCCCGACCTGAACCGTCACCAGCCGCGCGCCCAGATCGCTGTCGGGTGCCAGTTCGCGGGCGGGCCGTCGGACCACATGCGGATGGCCGGGCAGATCGACCGCATTGGCAATCAACGTGGCCGCCACATCTGCCGCAGCAGCCGTTGCCGCCAACACCGTCACCGCATCGGCGATACCCAAAGAATGGCTGCGCCCCCCCACCCCCGAAGTAGCGATCCCGCGCACCCCTGATCCTGCGGCCACGATCAGGCGGCCGGGTGACGCGCCGGTGACCGGGTCCGACACCAACGCCAACCGCGCCACCGCATCGCCGGAAAGGTGCAGCGCAATATCGCCGCCATTGTTGACGATCACCCGAACCAGATCCCGCCCCGCAAGCATGGCCGCAAGCACGGACTCCGCCACAGCCCCTGCCACCGCAGCCATCGGGGTCACGAACACGCCCTGAAAACCTGCCGCCACGTCCCGCATCCGCGCAGGAATTCCACGCAGTGCGGGTCGGTCAGCAGCAGGTGCGCGCAACACCGTCAGATCCGCCGCGACCTCGCCCAGGACCGTGGCAAACCGCACCATGGCCTGACCATAGGCTGCCCGCACCTGATCCAGGGCACCTTCGGCCAGAACAAAGATCTCGATCGGTCCGTGGCGCAACCATAGCCGCCCATCGGGCAGAACCTGCGCCACAGGCTGATCCCAGTGACGCTGCCGCCCCGTATTCTGTTTTATAACAAGGTTTTGCTTTGTCCCAAATGGACTCGAGCCGGTGCCCCCCCCGCCGCCTGCCAGCCGTGCACCACTGCACGGCGCGGACGGGAACCCGATTGAGTTCATCGTCCCCACCCAAAATTCCCGCGCCGGAGCGGCCAGTGCTCGCCCGCCTCCAGCCGACGCGCGCCGGGGCTGCCCAGGACCTGCGCCAGCGGCACCACTCCCGCCAAGTGGCCTCCCAACGCGCGGTAATCCTCCAGCCGCAGCGTGAACTCGATCGGCGCAACCAGCGCCGGGGTCGGGACATAGCCAAACCCGTTTTCCGGCACCTCCAGCACATCGACCATGAAGGTGATACCCCCGCCCGGCCAGACATAGACCGGCGCGCCGCCGCACGTCACATGGGTCAGCAGCGACCGTACCGACCGTGTCAGCGCCACCGGATTTTCCGTCACCCCTGACCTCAGCGACCCGCCGGCGCCGCCGACAAA
>JAUSPL010000186.1 GCA_030656535.1 Gemmobacter sp. | reverse complement strand
AACCACGGCGTAGCGGTCCAGATTGGCCTGTCCGACACACCGATTCCGGTGCATTTTGCGGTTGCTGGCGCCCCCACAGTTACCGTCCCTCAAGAAGGCGTGCTGAACTTTTCGTTGCGTGACGTTTTTGACGTGCCTGATCTTTCGACCACCAACGACGATATCGTCAATGGAGAGAGGCTGGTGAATGCCGATGGATCGCGTCCTTTGGCGGCGTTTACCGCGCAACGGGTGGACTATTCGCTTGCGCGGTTGACCCATTACACGGCCACCGACCCCCGGCACTTTCAGAACCACGTCCTGTTCACCAACTATCAGTTCTATGTCGATGAGTTCGAAACCCGCGCCCGTGCCGCTCTGGCCGATCCGGACTCGGGTTACGTCGCGTTTGTGGCGCCGGGAAATCAGGTGATCACCACAAGCGACGGTGACGTGACGCCGCTGTCCAAGCTGCCGCAGATGCCTGCGTATCACCTGAAACGTGCGGACGGGCAGGGGATTACGCTGGTGAATATCGGCGTGGGCCCGTCAAACGCCAAAACTGCGACCGACCATATCGCCGTTCTGCGCCCGCATGCCTGGCTGATGGTCGGGCACTGCGCAGGCTTGCGCAATTCCCAGAGCCTTGGTGACTTTGTTCTGGCCCATGCCTATCTGCGCGAAGATCACGTGCTGGACGCCGACCTGCCGGTCTGGGTGCCGATCCCGGCGCTGGCCGAAATCCAGATCGCGCTGCAAGAGGCCGTGGCAGAGGTGACGCAGTTGGAGGGGTTCGAGCTGAAGCGCATCATGCGCACGGGCACCGTGGCAACGATCGACAACCGAAACTGGGAACTGCGTGACCAGTCAGGTCCGGTCCAGCGCCTGTCGCAGTCGCGTGCCATTGCGCTGGACATGGAAAGCGCGACCATTGCCGCCAACGGGTTCCGGTTTCGGGTGCCCTATGGCACCTTGCTGTGCGTGTCCGACAAGCCGCTGCATGGCGAGTTGAAACTGCCCGGTATGGCGTCGGACTTTTACAAGACTCAGGTCGCGCGCCACCTTGAAATCGGTATGCGCGCCATGGAACGGTTGGCCAAGATGCCTCTGGAACGCATCCACAGCCGCAAGTTGCGCAGCTTTGATGAAACAGCCTTCCTATGATGTTGGGTAAAAAGCCGCTGATGCTGCCTTTCGCTCTTGATCTGGACGCGAAAAACCTGTGTAGCCACGCGGTGGCCCCGAGACGGGCAAAACCGACCCCGGATCAAAAGGGTCAGGACCAAGGAGACAGGACATGTCCAAACCGATGACGAAAACTCAACTGGTCGCCGCACTCGCCGAGGCGATGGGTGGTGACAAGAAAACCGCGACTGCCGCGCTGGATGCCGTGGCTGAAATCGTGACCCGCGAAGTCGCAGCTGGCGGCTCGGTCACCTTGCCCGGCATTGGCAAGATTGCTTGCCGCGCCCGCCCGGAGCGCCAGGTGCGCAACCCCGCGACCGGCGAGACCATGACCAAACCCGCTGACAAGCAGGTCAAGATTGCCGTTGCCAAGGCACTGAAAGACAGCGTCAACGTTTGATATGTCTAAACGCGATCGCGCAATGCGTGACGCATCCAAAGGCCGCCCCAGCCAGGGCGGCCTTTTTCATGCTGATGGGGCTTTCCATGCCATTCAGGTTTGATGGCGCTGTGGTGGGCACCTCTGCAAAGACCAATGCCGGCTTGCCATGTGGTCGTGCCATTGGATCTGGCCGCTCCGTCGCGCGGGCAGGTTTCCCGGCCTGAAGGCCCTTGGTGCCCCGCGTGATCTGTTGCTCTGGCATCGGGCCCCCAATGTGGGTATGCCGAGGTAACGGAACGGTTCTTGGGGTGCGAGCGTGGATCTGCGTGCAATGTTGATGGGCTTTGGTTTTGCCCTCATGTGGTCATCGGCTTTCACATCGGCCCGGATGATCGTCGTGGATGCCCCACCGCTGACCGCGCTGTCGTTGCGATTTCTTTTGTCGGGCCTGATCGGCATCGCATTGGCGAAGATGCTTGGTCAAAGCTGGCGCTTGACCCGGGCCCAGTGGCGCGCAACCGCGATCTTTGGTCTGATGCAGAACGCGGCCTATCTGGGATTCAACTTTGTTGCGATGCAGTGGGTGCAGGCATCTGTGGCGGCCATTGTCGCTTCGACCATGCCGCTGCTGGTGGGGCTAGCGGGCTGGCTTGTCTACGGCGAACGGCTTCGTCCGCTGGGGATCGCGGGTCTTGCGGCGGGGCTGGCCGGTGTGACCATCATCATGGGGGCGAGGCTGTCTGGCGGGGTTGATCCCATGGGGCTTGGCTTGTGCATCCTTGGGGTGATCGCGCTGACCGTTGCAACGCTGGCGGTCAGGGGGGCCTCATCGGGGGGCAACCTTTTGATGATCGTCGGATTGCAGATGTTGGTCGGATCGGCTGTCTTGGCGGTCTTTGCCCTGATGTTCGAAACCTGGGCAGTCAACTGGTCGCCGCGACTGGTTCTGGCGTTTCTTTATACCACCCTCGTTCCCGGACTTGCGGCTACCTGGGTCTGGTTTTCACTGGTTGCAAGGATCGGTACGGTGCGGGCATCGACGTTTCATTTCCTGAATCCGTTTCTTGGGGTGGCGATTGCGGCTTTGTTGCTGAATGAACGGCTGGGTTGGGCTGACATTCTGGGCGTCGTAATTATTGCCGGCGGCATTCTGGCCGTGCAGATCGCCAAACAACCTGCCCCGAACACGCCCAAACCCGCCTCTGTGCCACGAGCGTGACCCGGCGGGCACTGGCGCACGGGCCAGCCCCGCGCTAGGTTTCCTGCAAAGGAGACCTCCATGACCAACCCGCTTTTGTCGCATTGGGACACCCCCTTTGCCTTGCCGCCCTTTGCCACCATCACCGATGCAGATTTTGCCCCGGCGTTCAAGGCCGCTTTGGCCGAAGGGCGGGCCAATATCGCGGCCATCTCGGCGTCGACCGAGGCCCCCACGTTTGCCAATACGGTCGAGGCACTTGAGACAGCCGAAGAGTCCCTCGATCGCGTATCGGGTGTGTTTTACAACCTGTCTGGCGCAGATTCTAACCCTGCACGCGAGGCCCTGCAGCGCGATCTGGCCCCCCTGCTGTCGGCCTACTACAGCGAGCGGGCGCTGAACCCAGCCTTGTTCGCGCGGGTCGATGCCGTTTGGCAGGCGCGTGACTCGTTGAGCCTGAGCCCCGAGCAGGCGCGGCTTTTGGAATTGCAGCGCCGCGGCTTTGTCAGGGCAGGGGCTGCGCTGTCCCCCGATCAGATGCAACGGATGACGGCGCTGAATGAACGCTCCGCCGTGATTGGGACCCAGTTTGCGCAGAACCTTCTGGCGGACGAACGCGACTGGTTCATGGATCTGGCCGAGACCGACCTGGGAGGGCTGCCCGATTTTCTGGTGACCGCCGCCCGTGATGCCGGCGCCGAGCGCGGGCGCCCCGGCGCGATCATCACTCTTAGCCGCTCG
Organism: Gemmobacter sp.; assembly: GCA_030656535.1. Taxonomy (GTDB): domain Bacteria; phylum Pseudomonadota; class Alphaproteobacteria; order Rhodobacterales; family Rhodobacteraceae; genus JAUSPL01. Next base: position 6,108 of record JAUSPL010000186.1, on the reverse strand, counting down.
TTGATCGTGCCCTTCTTGCAATATTCACCCCGCCGCGACTTGCGCCAGACGGCCTTTCAGGCGTGGGTTGCGCGGGGCGAAAACGGTGGCGCGACAGACAATCGCGCGCTTGTGGCCGAAACTTTGGCCATTCGGCACGAGCGGGCACAAATGCTGGGGTATCCCGACTTTGCCGCCTACAAGCTGGAAACCGAAATGGCGGGCAATCCTGGCGCTGTTCGGGATCTGCTGATGCGGGTGTGGGCCCCGGCCCGCGCACGGGCTCTGGTCGATGCAGGCGTGCTGTCAGGCATGATGCTTGAGGATGGCATCAATGACGACCTGGCACCTTGGGACTGGCGCTACTATTCCGGTAAGCGTCGCAAGGCGGAACACGATCTGGACGAGTCCGCGTTGAAGCCCTATCTGTCGTTGGAGGCGATGATCGCGGCCGCTTTTGATTGTGCGAACCGATTGTTCGGCCTGGAGTTCCGTCCGCTGGATGTGCCGCTCTATCACCCCGATGCCCGCGCGTGGGAGGTGACACGCAAGGGCGAGCATGTGGCGGTGTTCATCGGGGACTATTTTGCACGCGGGTCCAAACGCTCGGGCGCCTGGATGTCCGCGTTCCGCGGGCAACGCAAGTTTGGCGGGGCAGAGCGGCCGGTCATCGTGAACGTCTGCAACTTTGTCAAAGGCGATCCCGCCCTGTTGTCGTGGGATGACGCGCGGACGCTGTTCCACGAATTCGGCCACGCCTTGCACGGGATGTTGTCGGATGTGACCTATGGCGCGTTGGCAGGGACCAATGTTGCGCGCGACTTTGTCGAGCTTCCCAGCCAGTTGTACGAACATTGGTTGTCCGTGCCCGAGGTCCTGGAACGTCACGCCCGCCACTGGCAAACCGGCGTGCCGATGCCAGCGGACTTGCGTGACAGGTTGCTGGCAACCAGTACCTATGATCAGGGGTTCAGCACCGTGGAATATGTCGCATCCGCGTTGGTGGATATGGCGTTTCACGAGGGGGTGCCGCCTGCCGACCCGATGGCCAAACAGGCCGAGGTCCTTGCGGGGCTTGGGATGCCGCGCGCGATCACGATGCGCCACGCCACGCCACATTTCGCGCATGTGTTTTCGGGCGGGGGATATGCTGCTGGCTACTATAGCTACATGTGGTCCGAGGTGATGGACGCCGACGCGTTTCAGGCGTTTGACGAAGCGGGCGATCCGTTTGACGCGGCGACCGCGGCGCGACTGGAGACGTTCATTTTGTCTTCTGGCGGCTCGGTCGAGGCAGATCAGCTGTACACCGCATTCCGGGGCCGGATGCCGGGGCCAGAGGCGCTCTTGAAAGGCCGGGGCCTTCTGGACGCTGCCTGATCCTGACAGGACGCGCCACGAACCCTTGCCCGGCTGACCAGCGCATTTGGGTGTCGGGCGGGGGACATATCGGGCACCGGCCAGTTTGGCACGCTAAGGTGTGCGTTGTCTGCGCCGTCTGTCTGGTGGTTCACGTCACAGCGAACAGCGCTCGTCCAAAGATACGAGGACGCGATGATGGCGCATGTGACTATGCCCGATGTGGGCCAACAAAAAACCCCGCCCCAATGTGTTGGGGCGGGGTTTTCTTTGGACAAGTACCGACGGGGTCAGGCGTGTTTCTTGCCTTTGACCCCAGCCCAGATCCGCTTGTTCGTCAGATACAAGAGCACCGAAAGCACAGTCAGGAAGATGACAGCGGTCAGGCCCGCCTGTTTGCGCGCCATCATCTTGGGTTCAGCGGTCCACATCAAGAATGCGGACACGTCCTGCGCCATAATATGGACATCGTTCGCGTGACCATCCAGGAATTCCACCTGACCGTCCGACATCGGCGGCGCCATCGCAATCCAGCCGCCCGGGAATGCGGTGTTCGCATAGAACGTGGATCCCGCCTCTTCCTTTTCTTCGCCGGTATAGCCGGTCAGCAGGGACGCGATGTATTCCGGGCCGCCAATGCCGCGGAAGAACTGGTTGATGCCAAGGCCGTAGGGGCCATGGAACCCTGCACGTGCCTTGGCCATCAGGCTGAGGTCAGGTGCGTTTGACAGGTTCGATCCCGGAAAGTGATCCGACGATTCCCGCGGGCGCTCTTCACCATCGGGCAGCGGAACGGATGCAAGTTCGGCCGCATAAGCGCGGACCTGATCTTGGGGCAACGCCGGGCCACCATCGTCCGAAAGCGTACGGACAGGAACGAACTTCAGGCCATGACAGGCCGCACAGACCTCGGTGTAGATCTGCAAGCCGCGCTGCAGCTGCATCTGATCAAACGTGCCAAATGGCCCTTCGAACGAAAAGGCGAAGTCTTCGATGTGGCTTTCGCCCGCGGCAGCAAGCGCGCCGCCGGTGGACAGGGTCAGAGCGGTCAACGCCGAGAGGGTGAGTTTCCGGATCATGATGTGTGTCCTTTCTCTCACTCGGCCGGGTTGCCGTAGTGGGCTTTGAAGTCTTCTTCGATGGTTGCAGGCTGGGCCAGCGGCTTTTCGATCACGCCAAGCAGCGGTAGCAACACAAGGAAGTATGCAAACCAGTAGGTCGATGCGACCAACGAAATGTAGGGATAGATCCCGTCTGTCGGCATGGCGCCAACCCACATCAAGACGATGAAGTCGACCGCCAACAGCGCAAACCACCATTTGAACATCGGCCGGTATTTTCCCGACCGAACCGAAGAGGTGTCCAGCCACGGGGCCAGCGCCATCACGGCAATCGCACCAAACATCGCCAGCACGCCAAAGAACTTTGCGTCGATGATGCCGAACGTCACGAACTGTACCAACTGTACAACCCAGACATCAGCGGTAAAGGCGCGCAGGATGGCGTAGAACGGCAAGAAATACCATTCAGGCACAATGTGTGCTGGCGTCACAAGAGCGTTTGCCTCGATGTAGTTGTCAGGGTGGCCCAGGTAGTTGGGCATGAAGCCGACGATGGCAAAGAACACCAGAAAGATGACGGACAGCGCAAACAGGTCCTTCATGACAAAGTAGGGCCAGAAGGGAAGCGTGTCCTTGTCGGCCTCGGCCTTGGACGTACGGCGGACCTCAACCCCGGTCGGGTTGTTGTTGCCGGTCGTGTGGAAGGCCCAGATGTGCACCGCAACCAGCGCCGCAATGACAAATGGCAGCAGATAGTGCAACGAGAAGAACCGGTTCAGGGTGGCGTTGTCGACGGCAGGGCCGCCAAGCAGCCATTCCTGGATCGGCGCGCCGATACCCGGAATTGCGCCGAACAGGCCGGTGATCACCGTGGCACCCCAGAACGACATCTGGCCCCAGGGCAGCACATAGCCCATGAACGCCGTTGCCATCATCGCAAGATAGATCAGCATGCCGATGATCCACGTGACTTCGCGCGGGGCTTTGTAGCTGCCGTAATACAGGCCGCGGAAGATGTGCAGATAAACGGCCACGAAGAACAGCGACGCGCCGTTCGCGTGGATGTAGCGCAGCATGTAGCCGCCGTTCACGTTGCGCATGATGTGCTCGACACTGGCGAATGCCATGTCTGCATGGGGCGTATAATGCATAACCAGCACGATGCCGGTCACGATCTGCACCACAAGGCAGAAGGTCAGGACGATGCCCCAGATCCACATCCAGTTCAGGTTCTTGGGCGTGGGGATCATCAGCGTGTCATAAGCAAGTGCCACGATCGGCAAGCGCTTGTGGAGCCACTTTTCGGCCCCGGACTTTGGTTCATAGTGGTCGTGCGGAATACCAGCCATCGGTTCTGTCCTCAGCCCAGTTTGATCGTGGATTCGTCGACGAACTCGGCGACGGGAATATGCAGGTTTTCGGGTGCGGGGCCCCGGCGGATACGACCGGCGCTATCATAATGCGATCCGTGGCACGGGCAGAACCATCCGCCGAAGTCGCCGGAGCCGTTGCCGATCGGCACGCAACCAAGGTGGGTGCAAACCCCGATCATGACCAGCCACTCGCCCGCGGCATCCATCGCCCGGTTGGGGTCAGAGGCATCACTGGCGACTTTGTTGGGGTTGCGCGACTCGGTGTCGATCAGGTCGGCAAGCGGGACTTCACGTGCGGCTTCGATCTCTTCGGGCATGCGGCGGCGGATGAATACCGGCTTGCCCAGGTATTTGACCGTCAATTGCGTGCCCGGCTCGATGCTGCTGACATCGACAAATATCGATGACAGCGCAGCCACATCTGCCGAGGGGTTCATCTGGTTGACCAGCGGCCAGACGGCGGCGCCGGTAGCGACCGCACCGGCACCAGCCGTTGCGTAATACAGGAAGTCCCTGCGGGTGCCTGCGTGATCGTCAGCGTGGGACACGTTGCTTTCTCCCTACTCCCGGCCGGGGTCGGCCAATGCTATGACGGCTGCGGAACCCCGAAGCCTACAGGGTCGGTTATTAGCTGCCTCTGTCCGGCCCGTCCAGCGGGCAAACCGCCACATGTCCCGGGAAAAGCCATCGAATACGCCTTGTTCTGTCGTCCAAGGGGGAATCATCGGGTGCGCCGGGGCAAGGTGCCGCGCCAAGACCTGAAAATCAGTGCGCCCGCAGTGCTGCGACAGCGCCAGCCGTCCTGCGCCGGACGCAGGCATGGGGGGGGTAATTGGATCAGCACGCCGACCGCGGTGCGCGTCATCTCCATCGCTATCGCTTGTGGGCCGGCACCACAGGCTTGCCCCCGCTTCAAGAGGCCACCCAAGACCTTGCGTCCCGGGTGGGCCTGATCGCGATTTTTTCACCGGGCCAGGTTGCGCTTTGGGTGTCGGTCAAGCCGTCCGTCCGCGCGGTGCCGGAGCGCATTGCAAACAACACCCATGCGCCCCGAACCAGGTAGCCGGCCGCGCCGCGACCAAAGCGCCCGCGTTGGGCTTCAGGTCGGGATGACCGTGGCCTTCATGCTGTCGCGTTGCGCGAATCGGTCAAACCAGGTGGCCAATTGCGGATGGTCGGGTCGCCAGGTCCGGTCGCCATGACGGAACTCCAGATAGGCCAGTGCGCAGGCGATGGCGACTTGACCCATATCCAGCGGCCCATTCAAGTGGGCCATCCAGCGGCTTTCCAGCGCATCCAACGCCCGGGCAACCTTGCCCCACTGACCTTCGACCCATTCGGGCAGCCGTTTTTCCTCGGGGCGGACCCGAGATTCATAGACCATCAGAATTGCGGCATCGAGCATGCCATCAGCCGTTGCTTCCAGCGTCAGGGTATCCCAAAGCGCGGGCCCCTTGGGATACAGCTTGCCGCCTGCGCGATCGTCCAGATAGCGGCAGATCACCCGGCTGTCGTAAAGCGCCGGACCGTCATCGCGTTCCAGTGCAGGGATCTTGCCCAGCGGGTTCTGCGCCAGCGGCATGGTGCCGGGATCGACCGGTGTTCCAGAGGCGGCAACCAGTGTGACCGCGTCACGTTGGCCGGTTTCCAAAAGCAAGACCATGACCTTGCGGACATAGGGAGACGTCGCAGAGTGATAGAGCCGCATACAAAAGACCTTTCCGGGACGCGTGCCGCGCCTGTTCTTGCCCAACGCCAATGGCGCTAGGCATTTTAATGACGCGCAGGGCGCCGCTTGTGCGGGGGCTGGGCGCCATGAACGCCGCCTCACCCCCGGTTTCCTGACCTGCCTTGCGGCCCATCTGCATCTGTCGGGTTCAAGCTGTTCAGACCCGGCAGCACATGTGACGCAGCAGGGCCGATATCCCGGTTGCGTGTTGTGTGCCTTGGTCTTGGCTTTATGCCCCCCCGTGCCTTGGGTGGCAGGGTTGGACCGAATGAAAACGTGTATCCCGGTGCAGGTCATTTGGGGCAAAGTGTCGCAGATTGCAGGCGGTGTGCAAGGGGGCAGCGCGTCAGAGAGCGCAGTGTCGGCACGCGCCAGATGGTTGGCGGTCGATGGCGGGCAGACCTGAAACGGGCAGCCTGTCGGCGACCAAAGTCACCTTTCCCGCGTTGCAAGCGTGCGTCACGAGGATACGGCGGCCAGCAATCGGTCCATTCTGACCGCGCGGCCAAAGGCCCTGCTTCGGCCCAAGGGCGGTCGGTTGTTCGGATGGCAGGGTCACGGGTGTGTATCGCGGATCATGACAAGCGCGCGCCCTTCGCAAACCGCT
>JAUSPL010000630.1 GCA_030656535.1 Gemmobacter sp. | reverse complement strand
CGCCGTCCGACAAACACGGGCCAGAAGGCAACCTGATGAAACCTCGCTTCGACAATGCGCGCGTCTTGATGTACAGCCATGACACTTTTGGTCTTGGCCACCTGCGTCGTTGCCGCACCATAGCCCATTCGCTGGTCGAAGACTTTCGCGGCGTCACGGTTCTGATCATCTCGGGTGCCAGCATCGCGGGAAATTTCGACTATCGCGCGCGGGTGGATTTCGTGAAAATCCCCAGCGTCATCAAGCTTCGGAACGGAGAGTACACTTCGCTTTCGTCCCACATTGACGTGCGTGATACGCTGACGATGCGGCGGTCCATCATTCTGAATACGGCACAGACGTTCAATCCGCATATCTTCATCACCGACAAAGAGCCGATGGGCCTGCGTGGAGAGTTGGAGGAAACGCTGGCGTACCTGAAGGCAAGCGATACGCGGCTGGTTCTGGGCCTGCGCGAAGTCATGGATGCGCCCCGCCTGTTGGATGCGGAATGGAAACGCAACGACATCATGGAAAAGATCGAGTATTTCTATGATGACATATGGGTTTACGGCCCGCCGGAATTCCATGACCCGCTGTCTGGGCTGGATGTTCCAAAGGCTGTGCGCGACAAGATGCATTTCGTCGGCTTTTTGAAACGCAGCGCGGCCAATACCGACCTGATGATGCACAAGCCCGAGGGGGAATACATCCTTGTCACCACTGGGGGCGGTGGCGATGGTGCGGACCTTGTGGGCGATGTTCTGGCCGCCTACCACGCCGATCCCGACCTGCCGCACAAGGCACTGGTGGTCCTTGGGCCCTATATGCCTGCCGAGCAGCGTCAGACCTTTCTGACCGAGGCCGCAAACATACCGCAGATTCAGGTCATCGGGTTCGATGCCCGGCTGGAGGAGTTGATGGCAGGGGCCACAGCCGTGGTGTCCATGGGCGGATACAACACGTTCTGCGAGATCCTGTCGTTCGACAAACCCGCCCTTATCATCCCGCGAACCGTTCCGCGCGAGGAACAATTGATCCGCGCAACGCGCGCGGCTGAACTGGGCCTGGTCGACATGCTCTTGCCCGAAGAGGCGCGCGACCCAGCCCGTCTGGCGGCTGCGCTTCGAATTTTGCCTGACCGCAAACCACCGTCGAAAAGCGGCACGATTCAAGACATGGAGGGTTTGGCAGAAATCTCTGCCATTGTCCGGAAGTGGCTTGAGGATCAAGCATCAGAAGCCATCGCGATGGCCCAATGACAAAGGATCGCCTGCACCGCATCGTGGTGATCTTGAAAGGCTACCCGCGACTTTCCGAAACCTTCATTGCGCAGGAATTGCGTGGGCTGGAGCTTGCCGGATTCTCGCTGTCCTTCGTGTCGATGCGCCGCCCGACGGATACAAAACACCATCCGGTCCACGATGAAATCGCAGCCGACGTGACTTATCTGCCAGAATATCTGCATGACGAACCCGTTCGTGTGCTGCGCGCCTTGTGGGCAGGTCTGCGCCTGCCTGGCGTTTGGCGCACGCTGGTGCAGTTCGCCCGCGACCTTCGGCACGACCCCAGCCGCAACCGTTTTCGCCGTCTGGGGCAGGCGCTGGTGCTTGCGCGCGAATGGCCTGCTGGGGGGCAATGGATCTATGCCCACTTTCTGCATACCCCGGCCTCTGTCGCGGGCTACGCAAGCCTACTGACGGGAACGCCGTGGTCGGTTTCCGCACATGCCAAAGATATATGGACCTCGCCGCCCACCGAACTTGCACAGAAACTGGGGGCTGCGCGCTGGACCGTGACCTGCACCAAGACCGGGGCCGATTACCTGCAATCGCTGGCGCCGGATCCTGGCCGTGTCCACCTGAGCTATCACGGGCTGAACCTGGACCGATTTCCACCGATGCCCGATCCGCGCCCGCCCCTTGATGGGCAGGCCGCCCCGGTTCAGATCCTGAGCGTCGGTCGCGCGGTCCCGAAAAAGGGCTATGACGTGCTGCTGCGCGCTATGGCGGGGCTACCTGCGGGCCTGCACTGGCGTTTTGTCCACATCGGGGCGGGGGATGAGAGGACTGCACTCAAGGCTCTGGCGCAGGAACTGGGCATCGCCGACCGCTGCGACTGGCGGGGCGCGATGGACCAGACCGATGTATTGGCCGAATACCGGCGGTCGGATGTCTTTGCGCTGGCCTGCCGCATCACCGATGACGGCGACCGCGACGGCCTGCCCAATGTGCTGGTCGAAGCTGCCAGCCAGCGGCTTGCAGTTGTCACCACCGCCATTTCCGCCATTCCCGAACTGTTCATCGACGGGCAATCCGGCCTTCTGGTCCCACCCGAGGATGTAACGGCCCTGACCGCTGCCCTGACCAAAGCCATCACAGACCCTACATTGCGCCAAAGACTGGGCGAAACCGCCGAAGCCCGCGTCCGTACCGATTTCAACTATCATACCAGCATTGGCCAACTGGAACGCCTGTTCGCGCAAGGTTGGGATGAAGCCGAATGATCCGACCGCCGCGCGTCATGTTTTACGTCCAGCACCTTTTGGGCATAGGACATCTTGCGCGTGCCAGCCGGATTGCCACCGCTTTGGCGGATGCAGGTGCAAGCGTGACAGTGGTGACCGGAGGCCTTCCTGTTCCCGGCTTTCCCAGCCCCGGCGTGGACCACATTGCCCTTCCCGCCATCTCCGCAGCAGAAGGCTTTGCGGGACTTGTTGACGCGCAGGGCGAACCAATCGACGACCAGTTCAAACAGCGACGCCGCGATGCCCTGATCGACGCGTTTCATCATGTCAAACCGGATCTTGTGTTGACCGAAGCCTTTCCCTTTGGTCGCCGTCAGGTCAGATTCGAGATGTTGCCCCTGATCGACGCGATCCATGCGACGACACCGCGACCGATCCTGTGCGCCTCTATCCGCGATATCCTGCAAGAACGCGCGAAACCGGGGCGGGATGCGGAAACCGTGGCCCTTGTGCGGGATCACTATGACCATGTGTTGGTCCACGGCGACCCGAACTTTGTACGGCTGGAGGATACCTTTCCGCTCGCCTCTGAAATAGCACACAAGGTGATTTACACAGGTCTGGTCGCAGGGCCGGTGCCGGAACCTTCGCCCGACCGTTTTGACATCGTCGTTTCGGCCGGCGGGGGTGCTGTCGGCGCAGGCGTTCTGCAGGCCGCATCAGAGGCATCTTTGCTGCTGCCTGACATCAAACGATGGTGCCTGATCGCCGGACCAAACCTGCCACAAGCTGACTTTGACCGTTTCAGCCAGAACCTGCGGGACGGCGTAGAATTGACGCGCTTTCGCGTCGATTTCACGGCCCTGCTGGGTGCGGCACGGCTGTCTGTATCGCAGGCGGGCTATAACACGATTTGCGATATTCTGGGTGCCGGGTGCCGCGCGCTTCTGGTGCCGTTTGCGAGTGGCGGGGAAACCGAACAGACCGCCCGCGCCAATCGGTTTGCCGCACTTGGCCGCATGACATCATTGCCCGAGGACAGGGTTACAGGCCAGTCCTTGGCACAAGCGATCACCGCCACACTGGCCAAACCCATCGGCAATGTCGGCCAGCTAAAGACCGATGGTGCCGAGCGCACAGCACAAATCGTCTTGGCCCTTTCCCAAGGCAATCCGCCCTATATGTCGATCACCTGAAGATCCCGCCCGCAAAAGGCGCCGGGAAACTCGGCCTGTGCTTTGGCCTCAATGCTCAAAAGGTCCGCATCGGTGCGAAATATGGCGTGATGCACAAAGCCAACCCGCTTTGCCCCCGCAGCCTGCGCCAACCGAATCGCATGCTGCCAGGTTGAATGACCGTATCCGCGAAACTTCTTCATTTCGCTATCCTCGAAGGTCGCGTCGTACAAGAACAAGTCCACCCCGTCGATCAACGCCAGAACCGCCGGGTCAAGCGTGCCAGGGTCGTGTTCGGTATCCGTGATGATCGCAAGGGCCTTGCCGCCAAACTCTACCCGATAGCCGATTGCGCCACCCGGATGGTTCAACATGCCGGTTCGCATCGTCACGCCCGGATGAGGCGTTATCACATCGCCCGGCGAAAACCCGTGGTCGGTGATATGCGCGCCGCACACTTCGAGCCCAACAGGAAAAAATGGCGCACGCATGAACTCTTGGAACATTTGACAGGTGGTCATCTGACCACCCATATGCCCCGACCATACGCGCAACGACGTCTCGCCATAATAAAGCGGAACAAAGAACGGCAGGCCGATCACATGGTCGTAGTGGAAGTGACTGAAGAACAAAGCATAGTCCTTCAGCCCTTCGGCCTGCATTGACTGCCCGGCCGGGGGCAGCCCCGAGCCGGCATCAAACAACAGTCTGGCCTCGCCACAGCGAACCTCGAAACATGTCGTGTTTCCGCCGAACTGATGAAAATCAGGACCAGAAACAGAAACCCCGCCCCGCGTACCCCACAGCTTTATCTGAAACTTCGGGTCGGTCATGCCGCGTGCCGGTCCTTCCCGAACTGCTGTATCTGTGGCCTACGCCAAATAGCTGGCGTTCTCATGGCCATCGTTTCCAGATCAAATATTGGTGGGGATCAAGCGCCGATGTCCAGACCTAAACCGAACTCCGCTACGTCAGTGTATGGTCTTTGATTGCTGACTAAGCGCTTCGGTCAACTCTGCCGTCGTGTGAGTCAACCGATTGGCCAAGACACGGACCATCTCGACGGTCATTTCGGGGAAGTCCATCAAAAGCTTGAAAAAGTTCTCCTTGCCGATCCGTAGCGCCTCGACCTGCGTCAGGGCCTTGACCGTCGCCGTCCGTGCCACATCGCAGAGAATCGCGATTTCACCCACGATCGCATTTGGCCCCACTTCGGCCACCTTGATTTCTCCGTTTGGCCCTTGGATCAGGATGTCCGCCTTGCCCGACAAGATCACATAGGCCGCGTCGCCGACATCGC
>JAUSPL010000627.1 GCA_030656535.1 Gemmobacter sp. | reverse complement strand
GTCTCAATCACGGTGCGCAGACTGAAGTAGAACAGAAACAACGCCAATGCGCCCAGAGTGATGGCCGCCAGCGCATTCGTTGCCGCCTGCATCCAGCGTGGCATTTTCATGTGAAGCAGGTTGATGCGGATATGCGATTGCTCGACCAGCGCCACGGCAAAGGTCAATGGCGCGGCCACGGCAATCGCGTAGCCGGACAATTCGTCCACCCCGGCAAGCGAGATGGATAGAAACTTGCGCAACAAGGTCTCGGCGGCGACGACGATGCAGAGCACCATCATCAGGACACCATAGACGAGTGCGGCTGCACGGGAGATGCGTTGCATGAGCTTAATCCTGTCCGCGCCCGAGGTCACAGACCGAGTGCCATGCCGACGGTTGCCCGCCAGTCGGCTTCGCAGGTCGGGTTGACCGCTTTGCATTGCTGAACCCATGCCGGCAGTGAGGTTTCGGCGAGCGCACGCGTCACCGCCGCCAGATCTTCATCGCTGACCGGCGCTTCGGTGAGGGCATAGGGCTTGCCATGCTCGCAAGGTGTCTGCCCGGCATTGCAGCGCATCGCATCAGTGTAAAGCTCTTCGGAATAGGTCCAGATCTGGCCGGTCAGATCATCGACAGCAGTTTGCAGACCCGCCTGCATTTCAGGCGACAGGCTGTTCCATTTGTCGAGGTTGATCGCATAGCCATTGACCGCCATCTGCAACGCCACCGGCAGCACGGTGGTCGTGGCTTCCGGCCAGCCGCCGGAATTGGCCGAGGCCGGGCCTGTGATCGCGCAATCCACCACGCCACGCGCCAGAGATTGCTGAACTTCGCCAAAGGGCAGCGGCACGCCCGTCGCGCCGAACTGCGCGACAAAGGCCGCGGCGCTCTGATCCCCGACACGGACCTTGAGGCCGCTCAGATCGGCAAGTGATGTGATGGCAGGTTTGCAGAAGATCACCTGCGGCCCGGCCGGCCAGACGCCGAGCAGCTTTGCCTTGAACTTGGTCTGAATGGCCTTGTCGACCGTGGGCAGGAATGCGGCCGTGTTCGCCCGGCCCGTATCATAGCCAGTATTCATCCCGACAAGGTCAAGCCCGAGCACCGTCGGTTCGTCGCGGCTGACCTGTGGGCCACGGATTGACACGATGTCAAACAGGCCCGTCCGCAGAACGCGCATCCCATCGGTGTCGGGAATGCCCGCGACGTCGATCGGCAGGTATTCGACCGAAACATCCAGACCCGATGTTTCCGCCATTGCTTCAAAGAACGGCTGCTCCATACGTTGCTGGATCAGCCCCGATCCGGCAGGTTGGCCAAGAACCCGGAGGGTGACTGTTTCTGCCCAGAGCGATTGAGCAAAGACAGTCGCGGCAGCGGACAAGAGTAATGTGCGAAACATGGTGCGATCCTTCCTGATGTGTTGGTTTGGGTGACGAAATTTCAGACGCTTTCGTTTCTTCCTGTATGAAAAACTATTTTCACAAACTTGGCAAAGAATTTTCTCAGATGAAATTTAGTTTTCACCGCACAGTATCATCAGGTGCGCGGAAACCTCGCGCAGATCGCGCGGCTTCGCTTATCTTTTCAGCTGTTTAGAGTTCACTCAGGCTGTCGTTCAGCTTTTCAATCTGCTGAAGCCGGACGCGGCCCTCGCGGCCCGCTTGTGCGATGGTGCGATTTGCCAGCACATTACAAAGTGCCATCACCGCGACATGGCTGAACAAAGGTCCGCCTGATTCGGTGTTGCAACGGAAATGCCATTCCGCCCCATCCTGTCGCGGCGCGCCTTCATCAGTGACATAGGCAAGGCGCACCTCGGCCTGCCGGATCGCCGCGATCAGCGCGCCGGTCTGCGCGACCCGACGGCGCAGGCCGAACAAGATGACAATATCGCGCTGGTCGAGACTGGCCAGATGTTCCCCCATCGTCTGCCCGCCGCCGGGCAGCGCAACAATATTCTCGATCACCTGCGTCAACTGCCATTGCAGATAGAGAGCAAAGGGAAAACCCGCCCGAAAGCCCATCACCCAGACCTTGCGCGCCTCCAGCAAAGCAAGCGCGAGCGCGTCGATATCCTGCCCTGCAATGTCGGCCAACACGTCCTGAACATTCACGAGATCGCGCTCGATCAGATGCGCAACACTTCCAGACGGAGCCACCTCTCCGGCATGGTCAAGATAAAGCCGTGACCCGGTCGAGCGATCTTCACGGGCATGACGGCGGGCCTCGTCAAACGATCCATAGCCAAGCCTCCGGATAAACCGGGTGACGGTCGCGTTTGAAACACCGGCCAGCGTCGCAAGTTCCGAGGCGGAATAGCTGGCCATCTCACCGGGAAAATCACTCAGCAACTCGCCCAGCCGCCGTTCTGCTGGGTGCAGATCCGGCAGGGTCGCGCGGACACGGGAAACAAATGAACGCAAAGACCCCTCGCTTCCCGCCTGACGCGCCGCCAATCGCAGATGAAAATCTGCTTTCTTTGTAGCCGCAACAGGGATGCGTTTCCAGACACGTTCTGGACCGTGGCGCAAAGCCGTGCAAGTCGCGGTACGGACAAGGCGGGTTCGGCCTTGCACACAATAGGACAGTGGGTCGATCCGGGCTACGCCCCCATCGCGCCGATCATCTCGGCCACCCGGTGACAAGCGACACGGCTGCCGTCCGG
>JAUSPL010000625.1 GCA_030656535.1 Gemmobacter sp. | reverse complement strand
AACCTGCAAGATCAACGGCATCGAGCCCTTCGCCTATCTCAAGGCAACCCTGACCGCGATTGCCAACGGCCATCCGCAAAGCCGCCTCGACGACCTGCTGCCGTGGAACTTGAAGCCGTCAAGCCACACTGACCGTGGCCCACAGCGACCGCTTGCTGTTCTTGGGCGACATCAGCGGGATTTGTGTCGGCCAAGCGACAACTGAGCGGGGCAAACGTCCTGGTCATAGAAAGGGCTTGTCAGATCGGCTGGCCGCGACATCCTGCGTCTCAGCAAGCCGGGCAAAAGCCGCAGATGTCGCGGCTTGGTGGTGGGCCTGTGACCACATCGCCGTGCCGGATACGCGCGCGCCCCTTTCGCCGGGCTGGATTCTTCAGTATCGCTGTGGGTCGGCGGGGTGAGACAATCCCGCAATCAGTCAGGCAGGAGCGGGCAATGATTCCAGTAACCGGATATGACGGGCGCAAAGTCGGGGTGCTGGGTCTGGGGCGCTCGGGCCTTGCGGCCGCGCGGGCGCTGCTTGCGGGCGGGGCCGATCCAGTGGTGTGGGACGACAGCGGCGAAAGCCGCGACAAGGCGCGCGAGGCAGGGTTTGAACCGCAGGATCTGACCCGCGACCAGACGCTTTTGGGTCTGTCGCTTCTGGTGGTCAGTCCGGGTATTCCGCATCTCTATCCCGCGCCGCACCCGGTGATCGCCCGGGCCATGGCGGCGGGTATTCCGGTGGACAATGACATCGGCCTGTTTTTCCGCTCATTCGCGACGGAAGACTGGGATGTTTTCGACACTGCCCCCCGCGTTGTCGCAATCACCGGGTCGAACGGAAAATCGACAACGACCGCGTTGATCCACCACATTCTGTCCGAGGCTGGCCGCCCGACCCAGATGGCGGGCAATATTGGTCGCGGCGTGCTGGACCTTGATCCCGCGCGGGACGGCGAGGTCGTGGTGTTGGAACTGTCTTCCTATCAGACAGACCTTGCCCGCGCGCTTACGCCTGACGTGGCTGTCTTCACCAATCTGTCGCCAGATCATCTGGACCGTCACAACGGGCTGGGCGGCTATTTTGCCGCCAAGCGGCGGTTGTTCGCAGAAGGTGGCCCAGACCGTGCAGTGATTGGCGTGGACGAACCCGAGGGCGTGTTTCTGGCCGGACAGATGTCTGAAGGTCCGACCGACGACCGCGTGATCCGCATATCCTCCGGGCAAAAGCTGGAAACCTTTGGCTGGTCGGTTTTTGCGCGCAAGGGGTTCTTGTCTGAATGGCGCAAGGGGCGGCAAGTTGCCTCGATTGACCTGCGCGAGGTGCAGGGTTTGCCTGGCGCCCACAACCACCAGAACGCCTGCGCGGCCTATGCCGCGACGCGCAGCCTTGGCATGTCGCCGCGCGATGTCGAGGCTGCTCTGCACAGCTTTGGCGGTTTGCCGCATCGCAGCCAGACCATTGGCGAACGCGGCGGGGTGCGGTTTGTGAACGACAGCAAGGCCACCAACGTCGACAGCGCAGCCAAGGCGCTGCAGGCTTTCCCGCGCATCCGCTGGATCGCGGGGGGGATGGGCAAGGAAGGTGGCATTTCAGCCCTTGCGCCGCATCTGGGGACCGTGGTCAAGGCCTATCTGATCGGGCATTCGGCCCGTGACTTTGCGCTGCAGCTTGGCGCCACACCTTACGAGATCTGCGAAACGATGGACCGCGCTGTTGCCAGCGCCGCCAGCGAAGCCCAATCCGGTGACGTGGTGTTGTTGGCCCCCGCCGCAGCCAGCTTTGATCAGTATCCGAACTTTGAAAAGCGCGGCGAGGACTTTACTGCACGGGTCCAGGCGATGCTGACCGTCTGAGGTCTGAGGTCTGAGGTCTGAGGGCAAACCTCATGACGTCCGCACGGGTTCAGGGCGGCGGGTAACATACCACGCGCCGCCTGATGGTTTCTTTGCCTGCAAGGTCTCCGGCTGCGCGCGCAAACGATTGGTGGCCGGGTTATTCCCTTTGCGGCAGGCGGGCGCGCTTTTGGCAGTGATCACGGCTTGGTGATTGCGGCGCAGCCCATGTCGATACGCAGTCTGGGGGCTGTCCTGCGACCGGTTTTCCCTTGTGGTGCAGGAATGATGATGCGGTGATCCACCCGCGTCAAATCCCGTTGACCGACCACGAGGCCAAAGCTTTCCTCTGGCTTTGTGTCGCAATTTTGGCTAGTCTTTGACATAGACCCGGAAAACCGGGCAATCGGCAGTAATTCGGCGACAGATACAGGCGGCTTCCCATGACGGAAATGGTGCATGGCACTGTGCCCATTCGGGCGGGTGATCCTATTCTTCCACGCTGGTGGCGGACCATCGACCGATGGTCCCTGACCGCAGCCTTTGTGCTGTTCGCGTTGGGATTGCTGCTGGGGCTGGCGGCCTCGGTGCCCTTGGCGCAGCGCAACAATCTGCCCTCGTTCTATTACGTTGAACGGCAGGCCCTGTTCGGGTCGATCGCGCTCTCGTTGATCATCGGCATGTCGATGATGACCCCGCGACAGATCCGGCGTTTTGGGTCGCTTGCATTCATTTGTGCCTTGGGGGCGCTTATGGTGCTGCCGTTTGTCGGAACCGACCATGGCAAGGGTGCCATTCGCTGGTTCAGCCTTGCAGGGGTGTCATTGCAGCCGTCCGAGTTTCTGAAGCCCGCATTCGTGGTGTTTTCAGCATGGCTGATTTCAGCAGGACAAGAAATCAACGGTCCGCCCGGCAGGTCGTTGTCGTTTGGCTTTGCCATCCTGGTCGTACTGCTTCTGGCCTTGCAGCCTGACTTTGGCCAGGCGTCGCTGGTGCTGTTTTCCTGGGGCGTGATCTATTTCATTGGGGGTGCACCCATCGCGCTTTTGTGCGTCATCGGGGCGCTTGTCGCGGGTGGGGGCATTCTGGCCTATTCGTCATCAGAGCACTTTGCCCGGCGCATCGACGGATTTCTGGCCGCAGAGGTCGATGCCAACACCCAGCTTGGCTATGCCGCCAACGCGATCCAGCAGGGCGGGTTCTTTGGCACTGGCGTGGGTGAGGGGCAGGTGAAGTGGCAACTGCCCGATGCCCACACAGACTTCATCATCGCCGTCGCGGCCGAGGAATACGGTCTGGTGCTGGTACTGGTGATCCTTGCGCTTTATGCCACCATTGTCGTTCGGTCGCTGTTTCGGTTGGTGCGCGAACGTGATCCGTTTGCGCGGCTTGCGGGGGCGGGACTTGCGTGTATCCTGGGTACTCAGGCGATCATCAACATGGGCGTTGCGGTGCGTCTGCTGCCTGCCAAAGGGATGACGCTGCCTTTCGTGTCCTATGGCGGGTCGTCGGTGATTGCCGCCGGGATCACCGTTGGGGCGCTGTTGGCGCTGACCCGCACCAGGCCGCAAGGCGAGATCGGGGATATCTTCTTGCGGCGGGGGCGGTGATGGCACCGTTGCTGTTGATTGCTGCGGGCGGCACCGGGGGGCACATGTTTCCCGCGCAGGCGCTGGCCGAGGCAATGGTCGCGCGCGGCTGGCGGGTCAAGCTGTCAACGGACCCCCGCGGGGCGCGCTATGCGGGCGGATTTCCCGCGGCGGTCAAGGTTGAACAGGTGACATCTGCCACGTTTGCACGCGGCGGTGTGGTGGCCAGAATGATCGCGCCGTTTCTGATTGCGGGCGGCGTGATGCGCGCGGTTTTCGGGATGTGGCGCGATCGGCCCGCTGTCGTGGTGGGCTTTGGTGGCTATCCGTCGATTCCGGCCTTGTCGGCGGCCACGTTGCTGCGGCTTCCACGCATGATCCATGAACAAAACGGCGTGCTGGGCCGGGTCAATCAGCTGTTTTCAACCAGGGTGGACCGCGTCGCCTGCGGAACGTCGCCCACCACCCTGCCGGACGGGGTGCAGGGCGTTCACACGGGCAATCCGGTGCGGCAGGCCGTGCTGGACCGTGCGGGCGCACCCTATATCCCGCCCGGCGACTATCCTATGGAGGTGCTGGTGATCGGGGGGTCCCAGGGCGCGCGCATCCTGTCGGATGTGGTGCCTGCCGCGATTGCCGCTTTGCCCGATGGCCTGCGCCGCAACTTGCGCGTGGCCCATCAGGCCCGGATCGAAGATCACGACCGCGTAGCGGCTGCCTATGCGGATGCGGGTATTCGCGCCGAGGTGGAGCCGTTCTTTGCGGATGTGCCGCGCCGCCTGTCCGAGGCACAGTTGGTGATTTCCCGTGCGGGCGCGTCATCGGTCGCGGATATTTCGGTCATCGGGCGGCCTTCTATCCTGATCCCCTATGCTGCGGCGACCGCCGACCATCAGACGGCCAACGCGCGTGGTCTGGTCGATGCCGGCGCTGCAATCCTGGTTCCCGAGGCGCAGGCCGATGTCGCGACCCTGACGGCCCAGATGACCACCGTGCTGGAAAACCCGCGTGGCGCGGTGAAAATGGCACATAACGCGCTGGCCTTCGGGCGAGCGGATGCAACGGAACGACTTGTGGCGCTGGTCGAAGAGCTGGCGGAAAAGGGTAAGACATGACTGCGGCAACAAAGCTTCCGGTTCAGCTGGGTCCGATCCATTTTGTCGGGATCGGCGGCATCGGGATGTCAGGTATCGCTGAGGTCTTGCTGAACCTTGGCTATGCGGTGCAGGGGTCGGACGCCAAGGCGTCAAAGATCACCCAGCGGCTGGAAACCCTTGGCGCGCGGTTCTTTGAGGGCCAGCGCGCGGATAATCTGGGGGACGCTGCCGTCATCGTGATTTCCAGCGCGATCAAGAAGGGCAATCCCGAACTGGAGGAAGCGCGCCTGCGTGGCCTTCCGGTCGTGCGGCGTGCGGAAATGTTGGCAGAGCTGATGCGGTTGCGGTCCAACATCGCCATTGCGGGGACCCATGGGAAGACGACGACGACCACGATGGTCGCGGCCTTGCTGGACAAGGGCGGGTTTGATCCCACTGTCATCAACGGCGGGGTGATCCATGCCTACGGGTCGAACGCACGCGCAGGCACGGGCGAATGGATGGTCGTCGAGGCTGACGAATCCGACGGTTCGTTCAACCGCTTGCCCGCCACCATTGCCATCGTCACCAATATCGATCCGGAACACATGGAGCACTGGGGGTCCTTTGATGCCCTGCGCAAGGGGTTCCAGGATTTCGTGTCAAACATCCCGTTCTATGGTCTGGCCGTGTGTTGCACCGACCACCCCGAAGTGCAGGCTTTGGTGGGGCGGATTACCGACAGGCGGGTCGTGACCTTTGGGTTCAATGCCCAGGCAGATGTGCGGGCAATCAATCTGCGCTATGAAGACGGGATCGCGCATTTCGATATCGCCTTGCAAGGCGAAGGGTCCGATCTGCGCATTGACGGCTGCACCTTGCCGATGCCGGGCGATCACAACGTGTCAAACGCGCTGTCTGGTGTTGCGGTCGCGCGTTACCTTGGGATGTCGAGCGACGACATCCGGGCGGCACTTGCAGCGTTTGGCGGCGTCAACCGCCGTTTCACCAAGGTGGCCGAGGTGAACGGCGTCACGATCATCGATGACTACGGCCACCACCCGGTCGAAATCGCAGCCGTGCTGCGTGCAGCGCGCCAGTCCACCAAAGGCAGGGTCATCGCCGTGCACCAGCCCCACCGCTATACCCGCCTTGCATCGTTGTTTGAAGATTTCTGTACCTGTTTCAACGAGGCCGACGTGGTCGCCATCGCAGAGGTCTATGCCGCCGGTGAAGACCCCATCCCTGGTGCATCCCGTGATGATCTGGTCGCGGGGCTGATCGCCCACGGGCACCGCCACGCCCGCGCCATACTGGATGAAGACGATCTGGCGCGGCTTGTGCGTGAACAGGCCCGACCTGGCGACATGGTGGTTTGTCTGGGCGCGGGCACGATCAGCACCTGGGCCAATGGCTTGCCCGACAGGTTGCGGGCATGACGGGCGCGGCCCTTGTGGTTGAACTGGCTGCCATAGTGTGGCTGGTCTGCGCGCTGGGACGCAGGCAGCTGGGATGGCGCCTTGTGCCGACCTGGATGCTGGTGGTCCCGGGGATCCCGCTGGTCGGCGCACTGACCTATGTGTTCGGGCCGGTTCTGGGGGTGGTCGCGCTGGGGCTTGGCGTCATCTTGCTGGTGGACCGCAAGCGGCGGACGGCGTCCCGGGCATAATCCGCGTGGCACTTGCCATGACGCGCCCGCCCGGCTAGCACATCCCCCATGAGCCCGATATTACCCCCATGCCGTGGATCCATCACCTTGGACCGATCTTTGGCGGACCTGACATGGTTGCGTGTCGGTGGACCGGCCGACGCGCTGTTCTTGCCTGCGGACGAGGCAGACCTGTGCGAATTCCTGTCCGCGCTTGATGCATCAGTGCAGATATTTCCCATGGGTGTCGGGTCGAACCTGATCGTGCGCGACGGTGGGTTGCGGGCGGTGGTGATCCGGCTGGGCCGGGCT
>JAUSPL010000622.1 GCA_030656535.1 Gemmobacter sp. | reverse complement strand
CCTGCCCATCGCCGATATCGACCACGCCGGCGTTTTCGCCAGGACCACAGATCACCTGCGGGCCGGTGGTCGGCAGGGTCCGCAGCCATTTCTTGGATGACTTGTAAGAGCAGTGTTCGTTCCACATCGCGGAAAAGATGCCCAGCTCTGTAAAGCTTGGAACCCGACCGATAATTCCCAAAAGCCGGTCGTATTCATCCGGCTTCAGGCCGTGGGCCGCGACAAGTTCGGTGGTGATTTCGGGTTCTTGCATGACCGTATCCCCCAGGGCAAACGCATGTCGCCCCCATTAGGCCAAAGACCCCCAAAGGGAAAGGGGCAAGACGGCCAGAGCACGGCTGGACCAGTCTGACACATGGAAAATGCAACGATGGTACGGGGCTGCGTCACGATTCGGGCCATCATGGCCCCCATTGGATGTTTGCGTGTCGCCAAATTGGTGACCATACCCCGATGAAATACGCTGATTTTCGGTGCGGCCGGAAATATCAGGGCCTCGCGCAAAAAAAAGGCCGAGCTTTCGCTCGGCCGAAGTCCAACAGGGAGGTAGAAAGCAGTGAGACATAATCTCGCCGCCTTCGAGTTTGGAAATAGGCCTGTAGGCGCTTGTATTCAAGCGCTATGTAGCTGCACCTGCAGCATGTCCGCTATGCGCACCATGCATGCCTTTGCATGCAAAGACGCCAACATGCCTATAAATTGCAATTTCGGGCTATGAGAATCTGCCAATTTCCACGATTTGGCAGGCAGTCTCAGTCACGAGAGCTGCGACGATAGGCGATGACCTCTTCCATGACGAAATCGCGGAAGGCCGCGACCCGTTTGGAATGGCGCAACTCTTCCGGGTAGGCCAGAAACACCGGCACTTCGACTGATTCAACGTCCGGCAACACACGTTCAAGATGCGGGAAGTCCTGCGTCAGATAGTCGGGCAGAACGCCGATGCCCAAATGATTTACGACACCCTGCAAAACGCCGAAATAGTTGTTCACTGTCAGCGTCGAAGCGACTTGGTGTGACATCAGTTGCTGGACAAGCGTGGCCCCGGCCGACACTTGCGCTGCGCCGGCATGTTGGCAGATCAACCGGTGCATCCCAAGGTCATCCAGCGATCTGGGATGCCCGCGTTCTTCCAGATATTGCGTTGTCGCATAAAGACGCATGCGGATGTTCATCAACCGTCGCCGGATCAGATCGGCCTGGGACGGTTCCTTCATGCGGATGGCGATGTCAGCTTCGCGCATCGGCAGATCCAGCACGCGTTCTTCCAGCATCAGGTCGATACGCAGGTCAGGATAGGATTTGTAAAGCGACGCAAGGCGCGGGGCGAGCCACATCGTGCCAAAGCCTGTGGTGGTGGTGACGCGCAATTCGCCAAACACCTCATCCTCTGAATCGCGGATCCGCGCAGAGGCTGCGTCCAGCCGCTTGACCATGGCCTTGGTGGCGTCGAACAGCAATTCGCCTTGCTCGGTCAGAATCAGTCCGCGTGCATGGCGGTGGAAAAGGGTGGTCGACAGGCTTTCTTCCAGCGAACGAATCTGCCGCGACACCGCCGATTGCGACAGGTGAAGCGTTTCCCCCGCGTGGGTCAGGCTGCCCGCTTCGGCCACCGCGTGAAATATTCTAAGCTTATCCCAGTCCATCCCGACACTCTTGTACATTCTATGCCCACTTGCACGAAACAGCAGATAGGGTCCGAATGTAGAAGACGCAAATGAAACCCGCATGAAGATTGCGCTTTGTAGGTCAGTAATTTTGACCTATCATCCAGAAAATGGCTCAGACAGCAGGGAGGTGCCCGATGAGCAGGCAGGATGTAAAACTATCCGACCGCTTGGACCTGACGAAATCACCGATTCTCTTGAACGGTACGCAGGCGTTGGTGCGTCTGATGCTGATGCAAAAGGCGCGCGACGTTGCTGCGGGCCTGAACACCGCAGGATACATCACAGGCTATCGCGGGTCGCCTCTGGGGGCGGTCGACATGCAGATGGAGCGCGCCAAGAAGGAATTGCAGGCCTCGGATGTGCTGTTCCAGCCCGGTCTGAACGAAGATCTGGCCGCGACCGCAATCTGGGGCAGCCAACAGGCCGAACTGCGCGGTGAGGGCAAATACGACGGCGTGTTCGGTCTTTGGTACGGCAAGGGGCCGGGCGTGGATCGATCGGGCGATGTGATGCGCCACGCCAACATGGCCGGGTCGTCGCGCCACGGTGGCGTGTTGATGGCGATGGGGGATGACCACACCGGCGAATCCTCGACCACATTGCATCAGTCCGACTGGGCGATGGTCGATGCCTATATGCCCATCGTGTCGCCGGCGGGCGTTCAGGAAATGATGGACTATGGCCTTTATGGCTGGGCGCTGTCGCGGTTCGCCGGGGTCTGGGTCGGTCTGAAAACCATGAAGGACACGGTCGAGGCAACGTCGGTGGTCGACGGCGACCCGCACCGGCTTACGTTTGTCACGCCTGATTTCCGCATGCCCGAAGGCGGGCTGAACATCCGTCTTGTCGACACTCCGGTCGCGCAAGAAGCCAGGATGATCGACTATAAACGCTTTGCTGCCGAGGCGTTTTCGCACGCCAACCGCATGGACAAACGGATCTGGGGCAAACCGGGCGCAAAGATCGGGTTTGTTGCCGCAGGCAAGAACTGGCTTGATCTGGTGCATGCCCTGTCCTTGCTGGGGATCGACGCCGCCGAGGCCGAACGTCTGGGCATCACGACCTACAAGGTCGGTCAGGTCTGGCCGTTGGATTTCAAGGGGTTTCATGACTGGGCCGAAGATCTGGACCTGATCGTCTGCATCGAGGAAAAGCGCAAGCTGATCGAGGTACAGGCCAAAGAGGCCATTTTCCACGATCGCCAGGGTCGCCGGGTTTACGGCTGGCAAGACGACAAGGGAAATGAGCTGTTCCCGACCCGCTATGCGCTTGATCCGATCTGGATCGCGGAAAAGCTGGGCGGTATCCTGATCGATGAGGGACGCGGCTCTGATAGGTTGAAGTCTGCCTTGCATCGCATTGAGGATGCAAGAAAAGCTGACAATGCCAAGGATCTGGCGGCGCGTTTGCCGTACTTTTGCTCGGGCTGTCCGCACAACAGTTCGACCAAGGTACCCGCAGGGTCGCGCGCCTATGCCGGGATCGGGTGCCACTACATGGTGCAGTGGATGGACAGGTCCACGACTGGATTCACCCAGATGGGCGGCGAAGGCGCAAACTGGGTCGGCGAGGCCCCTTTCTCCAACACAGACCATGTGTTTCA
>JAUSPL010000617.1 GCA_030656535.1 Gemmobacter sp. | reverse complement strand
CCCGCGTCACCCCGGTGTAGGTCGGGGCGGTCATGCGGGGCTCTTTCAGCAGGGCCTCAAGATCAACGTCACTGTAGCGCAATTCGCTGCCGTCTTCGCGGCCACGTGCCAGCAAGAACAAGACTGACAACAACACCAAAGCCGCGAGCGGCAGAACGACCTTCAGCGCGCCGACGACCCGGGAATATGTGTTGTCCGCGCGCGACATGGGCGTCAGTGATGATAAAGGTCGGCGTTGTCGTCCCAACCCATCAGGTCAAGTTCGGCGCGCGTCGGCAAAAAGTCGAACAGACGCTGTGCAAGTTCGGTCCGTCCTTCCCGGTCCAGCCTCAGGTCCAGTTCGGCCTTCAGCTGGTGCAGGTACAGCACATCCGATGCTGCATAGTCACGTTGCGCATCGGTCAGCTTGCCGGCACCCCAGTCCGAGGTTTGCTGCTGTTTGGATACGTCGACGCCGATCAGATCTTGCAGCAGGTATTTTAGGCCGTGTCTGTCGGTAAACGTGCGCACCAATTTGGATGCGATCTTGGTGCACCAGACCGGGGCCGTCGTGACACCAAAGGCCTGCCTCATCACCGCGATATCGAACCGGCCAAAGTGGAACAGCTTGAGCACAGCCGGATCGGTCAGCAGCTTTTCCAGGTTGGGCGCGCTGGTCTGGCCACGGGCAATCTGCACCAGATGCGCGCTGCCGTCCCCGGATGAAAGCTGCACAAGACACAGCCGGTCCCGGCGCGGGTCCAGCCCCATCGTTTCGGTATCGATGGCGACCACCGGCCCCAGTTGCAGACCGTCAGGAAGGTCGTTCATGTAAAGAAAGTTGGCCAAGGCTGACTCCGGTTCTGGACGGGCGAAGGGGGGCCGCAATCGCATGCGGAAAATGGGGTGGCGCAGCATTACCGACGCCGGGCGCGGCGGTCAACCACGGCCGTCTGCGGATGACAGGGGGCTGATCGGTCCCGCGCATGTCGCGACGACGTCTTCATCCCATCAGGGCTGATCGTCGGGTCAAGCCCGCACAACCAGATTATCGTCCCCGAGCCCCGAGCCGGGATACCAGGCTGCAAGCCCTTGGCCGCCAGGGTCCACAATGCCCGCTGTCTGTCGCTGACCGGAAGTCCGCCAGATCCTGGCGACCGACCGTCGAAAATGCCTATCTTTTCTTGGGACGCATAGGGCCCGCTGGGCGTTCGATCATGCCTCCATCGCTTGCGGAACCAGCCATGGTCCTGATGCCGGCGCGCAGCCGACGCGGACTGTGCAGTCGTAGGCATCAGACAGCAAGGCGTTGGTCAGCACCTGCGATGGCGCGCCCTGCGCCTTGACGCGGCCGCCGTGCAGCAAGACAATCTGATCGGCAAACATTGCTGACAGGTTCAGATCATGCATGACAGCAATGACGCCGCCGCCCGCATCGGCAAACCGGCGGGCGATCTTCATGACCAGCAATTGATGTCCGATGTCCAGCGCGGCGACGGGTTCATCCAGAAAAAACCAGCGTGGCCCATCGTCGTCTGCGGGCTGCCAAACCTGCACCAGCGCGCGCGCCAGATGGACACGCGATTGTTCCCCGCCCGACAAGGTCTGCATGTCGCGCCCGGCATGCGCGCCCAACCCCACATCCGACAGCGCTTGGATCGCCAGTGCGTCGCCCCCGTGCCTCAATCCCAGTCGGACCACCTCCAGCACCGTAAAGGGAAAGGCGAGTTGGGTTGATTGTGCCACAACAGCCCGGATGCCCGCCAGATCGGCAGGGTCAGCGCGCGCGATATTGCGTCCGTTCAGTGTGGCCGACCCGGAAAACGGGACATCGCCGGTCAGCGCGCGCAGAAGGGTGGTCTTGCCCGATCCATTGGGACCAACGATTGCAGTCAGGCTGCCCGCGCAGGCCGTCAGACTGACGTCATGCAAGATAGCGCTACGGCCAAGCCTTACGGCCACATTCTGGACGCTCAGCATGTCAAAACCCCCCGATGCCACGCCGCTGCAACAAGATCCACAGGAACACTGGCGCACCCAAACAGGCCGTGACGATGCCGATGGGCAGCTCTGATGGGCTGACAACGGTGCGCGCGATCATGTCGGCACCGACCAGCAGCGAAGCCCCCAAAAGCGCGGCGTTGGGCAGCAAGTAGCGGTGATCCGGTCCCGTCGTCAGCCGCAGCACATGCGGCACAACGATGCCGATGAAGCCGATTCCGCCCGCGACGGCAACTGCCGCACCAGACGCCGCTGCGACACCAAGTATGGCCAGACGCTTGACCCGCTGTACCCTGACGCCCAGATGTCCAGCCTGCGCCTCTCCCAGCGCCAGCGCGTTCAGGCCACGCGCAAGCAATGGCGACAGCAGCAATGTTGGCAAGATCAACGGCAAAGCTGCGCCCAGCTTGGGCCAGCTTGCCCCGGCCAGCGACCCCATCCCCCAAAAGGTCAGGTCACGCAGTTGGGTGTCGTCCGCAAGATAGACCATCACCCCTGTCAACGCCCCGGCAAGCGCCCCCAGCGCAATCCCCGCCAACAGCATGGTCGCGACCGAAGTTTGCCCGCCCCGCGTCGCAACCCGGTAAAGAAGCAAAGTTGTGATCCAGCCGCCCAGAAACGCGGCAAAAGGCACAAGCTGCGATCCCAGCACCCCCAAGCCAAGCGGCAACACGCCGCCCAGCACGATGGCAACCACGGCCCCCAGCCCGGCCCCGGCGCCGACCCCGACAATGCCGGGATCCGCCAGTGGGTTGCGAAACAGCCCCTGCATCAGCGCCCCGGATACGGCAAGCGCGGCCCCTATGGCCAACCCCATCGCCAGCCGTGGCAGGCGGATATCGACCAAGATTACCCGGTCGCGCATCGACAGGCCCTGACCTGATGTCAGATCAGATAAAGCCTGTCCCAGCGACACGCCCGCCGCTCCGGTCCCGACTGACAGCAAAGACACCACAAGCATCAACACCAACAGCCCGCGGAACGTGACCGCAGCCCGCGCGCTGCGGTCCCCGGCGCCGGGAAACGGTAGGGCG
>JAUSPL010000614.1 GCA_030656535.1 Gemmobacter sp. | reverse complement strand
CGCCGTCTCAGGGCCGGGGACGCCGAAGGGGGGCGCAATTCGCTGAACCGCGCGACGGAATTCGCCCTGGCGCTGACCCTGCCCGCCGCCGTCGGGCTGGTGGTGCTGGCACTGCCGTTGATTTCGGTGTTGTTCGGACGGGGCGAGTTCGGCGCCGACGATGTTGCGAATACTGCATTGGCACTGGCGATCTATGGGTTGGGATTGCCCGCCTTTGTGCTGCAAAAAACGCTGCAGCCACTTTATTACGCCCGCGAGGACACCCGGCGACCGTTCCGCTATGCGGTGGTGTCGATGGTCGTGAACGTTGTTCTGGCCGTTGGGCTTATGCCGCTGATAGGTTTTGCCGCGGCGGCCTTGGCGACCACTGCGTCGGGCTGGTTCATGTTCTTGCAACTATGGCTTGGCACACGCGGCATGGGTCCGGAAGCCCGGGCCGATGCAAGGCTGCGCAGCCGGATTTGGCGGATCATGCTGGCCTCGGGCGTGATGGGCGGGTTGCTATGGGTGTTCCAGATCGTGCTGGGCCCGGGCCTTGGCGTGCCGGGTTGGCGCTATGCGGCACTTGGCGGGCTTATCGGCATCGGCATCCTTGGCTATTTCGGCACCGGTGCCCTGATTGGCGCGTTCAAGATGTCCGACTTTCGGTCGGCCTTGCGCCGGGGCAACTGATCTGCCGCCAATCAGTGCAAACCCGCACAGGTCTGAGACGGTGACTTGGGCGGAAAATTTCCATTGTGACCTGTCGTGGACGTGCCCGGATAGGTGCAGTGCGCAAGCCTGCACAGGGCACCCTTGCCGAAAGGTCCGGCCACGTTTGCCGCACTGCTTGGTTCAGGCGCATCTTGGGGTCACGCGCGTGCCAAGAAATACGGGCACAGGTTTCCCTGCGCCCGCATCGGTTCAAAGCCCGGAATTATTGCCGAGCGACCAGATTCCACAAGCCGTCCTTGACGACAGAAATCGTCACATCGTTGGCGCCCTGATGGTTGTCGGCGGTGTATTTCATCTGGGTGTCCAGCAACTCTTCGCGGTAATCTAGGCTTTCCATCGCCGCCTTGAAGCTGTCTTGGGTCAGATCAGGCCCCGCCGCTTCCAGCGCGCGGACTAGGGTGTCAGCCGTCGAATAGCCAAGCATGGCAAACCCGGACGCAGGCTGGCCGTACTTGGCCTCATAGTCTGCGACGAACTTGGCTGGCACCGGGTCACCCTTGCGGGCCTGAAGGTCGACCCAGCCGGCAGCAGCATATAGACCGTCGGTCACCCCACCGGGCACGGCGGCCACAGCCTCCAGGAACCCGGCAGACGTTGCCAGGAACTTGACATCGGTCCATCCCAGTTGCTTGGCTGTGCCGACCACAGTGATCCCGGCCCGAACGCCCAGCGCCATCGTCACCAGTTGACAGCCGTCAGCCCTGAGCTTTTGAACAGCACCGACGAAGTCCTGCTCGTCGGGTTTGTGGGTGGTTTCGGACACGAACTCCATCCCCGCCTCGGCAGCCTTTTCCTTGGTCGCGGCCGAGATCTCTATCCCGAAGTCGGTGGGAAGATACATGGTGCAGGCTTTTTTCAGCCCGAACTCTTTGGCAAGGTAGGTCATCCCGGCAGCTGTCTGGTCATAATAGCTGGAGAACCCGGTGAACTTGTTGCCATTGCCTTCGGCAGGCAGCATTTCCCGCGCAGCAGTCAGGGGGTTGATGTTGAAGATGCCCTTGGGATCCATAAGCTGAAACCCGGCAAGGTTGTGCGGCGTACCCAGCGACAAGATCATCGCAAAGACCTTATCGCGGTTTACCAGCTTGTTGTAGGCTTGGGTCGATTTGGGCAGCTGGTACCCGTGATCTTCCACCACGAACTTGATCTGGCGGCCATGCACCCCGCCTGCGGCATTGGCTTGGTCGATCCGCAGATTTGCACCGTTGATCGCAGGCACCCCGACCGCAGCAAAGATGCCAGACAGATCATTGACCGACCCGACGACGACCTCGGACGCGGACACGCCCTGGGTCTGGGCGGTGGCGCCAGTCGCAAGTCCCAGCGCCAGAGCGCCGGTCACAAGGGCTTTGGTGACGTTCTTCATGGTTTCCTCCCGTTGGGCCCGTTTCGGGCTGTTAGCGATACATGGCATCAATCAGTGCCTTGTGCCTTTTTTCGACAAAACTGCGGCGCAGTTTCATGGTTGCGGTCAGTTCCTCGTCATCGGCGGTCAGCAGCACGTCGATCAGGCGAAAATCCTTGATCTGTTCGACCCGGGCGAATTCGCGGTTGACCGCCTCGACCTCGCGGCCAATCAGGTCCAGCACTTGGGGTGCGCGACACAGGGACGCAAAATCAGAAAACTGCACGCGCGCATCCTGGGCGAACTTCTCGACGTTCTCCTGATCTATCATGATCAGACAGGTCAGGAACTTTCGCCGGTCGCCGATCACGACCGCGTCTGAAATATAGGGGCTGAACTTCAACCGGGTCTCAAGCTCGGCAGGGGTGATGTTCTTGCCGCCGGCGGTGATGATGATGTCTTTCAACCGACCCGTGATGGTCAGATAACCATCATCAATCCGGCCTATGTCCCCCGTCCGCAGCCAGCCATCGGGGCTGAAGGTTTCGGCGGTCTTTTCGGGCAGGTTCCAGTAGCCCTTGAA
>JAUSPL010000612.1 GCA_030656535.1 Gemmobacter sp. | reverse complement strand
ATTGTGCAGCTTGATGCTCATCGCTTTGCCGCAAACATAAGTGATGCCGGGGCCAAAGGCATCCCGACCGCCACCGCTGCCCTTCTCGCCCGGCTTTTGGATGATTTCGCAGATCATGGCCGCAGCGCTTTACGGATTTCGGCGCCGATCTTTTCGACCGCGGTGCGGGCCTCGTTGATCACTTTTGTTTCTTCTTGCCCCACACTTGTCAGGCGGCCGACATTGATCGCACGGGAGATCTGGTTGAGATTGGAGCCGATCTTGCCCAAATGACCCAAGCTGAGCGTGATGTCCTTTTTAGCGGCCAGATCCGGTGTGACCTCGCCGCGAATGAAGGCCGTCAGATAATCCCGATGATCGGCAAACCCGGCCGCATCGGACCGTTCAATAAACGCCGCCAGCTCGTCATCGGTCACACGCTTGTAAAGCTGGTGCCCGGTGCGCCGCTTGCTCGATCTGGGCTGGCCATCTCCTGTTCTTGCCATGTCACGCCTCACTTTTCTCTACCCGTCAGGTGCGTTCAAATTTCACCCAACACTTGCCCCCTGTTTCGTTCACCCATTTCCCCCCTACCGCCCCACCCGATCCCGCCGACGCCAGCTGGCGGAGGAGGGATCAGTCAAAGGCAGACTTCACATAACAGATCGTCGATCCGTCCGAGGAGCGCCCCTTAGGCCCGCTGCACATGCCAATATGCAATTCAACGTAGAACCATGCGATCACAGCCCCCAACCCCATGAACACAAGTGCCAGAACGCCCGTCGTGATGCCGAGAACGAGCTTCTTTTTCTCGGACTGCGTATCCGCCGTGGATTGGTTATGCATTACCACCTGATAGGAAATGCGCTCAGCGGCTTTTTCGACGGCCTGTGCCACGGCGCGGTCGGATTTGACCCGGGCCTCATTCTCAACACCGCGTACCGCAGCCTGGGTCCGCTCCGGAAGGCTTTCGAGGGCCGTGAGTATCTCGCGCCGACCAATATCCGTGGTTCGACTATAATGATCGAGCGCAAGCATAATCGGCCAAAGTTCATCACGCTCCGAAAGCCCAAGCCCGGCTTTGACGCGGATCAGTCGCGCACGGTCGGCGTCACTTGGCGCACGCCCGTAAATCTGTTGGAACAAGGTCTCCGGAAGTGCCTCAGCCATTGATCAAACCCGCTTTTGTCAGCTCTTCGCGCCAAATTCGCAGGGCCGCTTTGGCCCGCATCTTCGACAGCAGCGACGCCTCTGCCACATCATCGATCTCGCCAATATGGGACTTGGTATCAACCAAAAGGTCGATCACACGGCGATCAAGTGCAGGCATATCAATTATCGTCAGCCCCTCGCGGCCGGGTTTTTCCAGCCAGGTTTCCAAATATTTGAAGGGCCCATCAATCCGACCATTCCGCACAATGATCCAATCCGTAACACCGGCGGGCAGGCGGGTGATCTCATGATTAAGGGCGACCATGGAATCGCGTGATTGGTCCATGACAAAAAGAATAACAAGCCGATCTCCGGTTTGCCGAAACAGGGCCTCGATATCGGTTTTACCAACTTCCGGGCGGTCTTGAATAAACCCGTCAGTGAGCTCGCTGCCACCGGCAGGCAGGTCAACGATGACATCACAGGACCCGCTTAAAAATAAGTCGAGAAGCTCATCGATACCTTCGGGTTTGCGCACATTGATGCGCAAGACCGGATCGGGTTTCCCATCGAACAGGCGATGGAGGCCGGGGTTGTTGGGGTCCCCATCGACCAGAGTGACGGGATGCCTGACCTGCTTTAAGGCTGCTGCGGTGTGGTGTGTCGCATGGGATTTTCCAACACCACCCTTGTCGCTATGGACCAGAATAAGCCGCTTCATCAAAAGTCCTCCGAGTCTGCCCGAAAGTCGGACGCCGTGCTTGTACGGGGTGTAACTTTGATCGGTTCAGATGATGGCACGGCCGCAATTACAGTAGCCGCCGCCGCAGCTACGTCTGCAGTCACGGCAGGTGGACGTGGGCCTTTGCGACCGCTGGCCTTGATCGGGGCCAGCCCGATTTCCTGACGGGCCTCCTGCCAGTACCGTTTGAATGATGTCTGCGTGAGCCGCACCTCTTGGGGCAGTTTTGCCCTGACGATGGCATAGAGATCCACCAGCTTTTCGCCCGCCCGCAGGCGTTCATGGATGGTCGGCGTAAGGGCAAGCATGACCTCTTTTGTGGTCATACCCTGACCCGTATTATGGACAGTTTTAAGGTCTTGCTTGATCTCGTTTAAGAGTTTCTTGTCAACGCCCATAACCCGCTGATCTCCTGTATGGCTCCTCCGTCATATGATTAGGTAATTTTCAAAATCCCCTTTATCAAGTTCACCATGGGATCGCCTTGCTTTATCTACGTAGTTGTCCACACTTATACTAAATCGGTACCCTAGAGTTCATAACCGATCACTTATTTCGGGCATAATAAGATTTCCCTTACTTTAGCAGGGTATGGGGACGGCTTGCCGTCCCCCCATGAGCACAAGTGCTCAATTTGAATCAACCCGCGGCGCCACCCTGACGGGTGGCTTCTTGGTGTGGTGGCCGACGACATTTCGGCGCTGCTAAAGCAGCTTCTCAGCGTCAAATGAGGGGCGGTAGGAAACCAAGGGGTGAGAAGGGCAGCATCTTTTTAATCCGCAGGTGAGGGGGAGGGGGCTGCGTTTCTAAAGCGTAACGGTGACAAAACTGGGACAATGAAGCGCCCGATTTCGTCGTGTGAGACCATATGAAAAGGACGTTCCAAATGTGGTAAAGCCGATCATCGGCTGTTATAAAAACCTCTATTGGATGGAGCTCATGGCAGGTGTAATCCTGCCAAGAACGATTGTCAGATGTTGGCAGAGGGCACGCAAGCCACCAGTCAATACTGGATATCCAGCAGGTCCGATTTATCGGGCCCCGCTTCGTCATCGACGCCGCCGTCGAAAAGAGGCAAAGCCAAGAACGCCGCGATGATCGGACGTGACCAGTTCAAGAGCAGTTTTCGATGTGAAGCGGTCGGGCTGTCACCCAACACTTGGAACCAACGGTAAAAGTTGTCCTGCAGCCGCTCGTGCATATAACGTGCAGCTTTGCCATCAGTCCAGCGCATCTCATGCAACAGCAGCGCCATGCGCCGAAAAAGGATGTCCTCAGGCACTTCCAGCGGCAGGTTCTGAAGATCGCGAAGCACATCGATCAAGCGGTCCTGGGCGTGATCGGAGGCATCGTGCCATGCTGCATAGGCAGGATCTTGACTGTAACCGATATCTTCAAGATCGTGTTCGGCCTTGGTATATTCCGACAGGATTGACAGCAAAGTCGAAAAGGCATTTGACAGCGCGGTTTCACGCGGGGCTTCCAGCGGCTTGAAAGGTCCCACCCGGTTGAGAAGGTCTTTAGAGTTTGAGTGTTTATGCTTAACGCGCTTGGTGATAGGATTGGTAGTAGCCATTGTGCGATCTCCCTTAATTGGTCGCGCTTCGGTCAGGGCGAGTTCGGTGCTCCAACACCTTGCTTGCCCGACACATTTATGGCATACATAAATTATGAAGTCAATAAGTGTCCCACAAAAAATAAGAGGCCGTCCAGCAACAGGCATAACGCCTCGTGTCGGTGTGCGGCTACCTGATGACATTCGCAAAGCGCTTGAGGACTATGCAGCGGCCCAAGTGCCAGATGAGTTGAACGTTTCTGAAGCCATCCGGGACTTGCTGAGAGATGCCCTGCACGACAAGGGATACCTGCCTAAGATCGACGAATGAGGCAGGCAATCTGGGAGCGTCCCGCCGCTTTTATTATATAGCTATATCTCCGAGCCGCGCCCATTGTGTAACGGTGGATTGCAACCGCTAAAGCCTCTCAGTGATACGTAATGCCCTCCGGATGGGCTTAAGCGCTCCTGAATCGACGGCGAAAAGCCACTCTGCGGCACTGGTGCGCCAAGTACGATGATCCCGCTTCTGCTCCCACGCAAAATCAGAATTGGTATCTTCGAACTCATCCGAGATTGATACTGCTGGGCGTGATAAAGGTTTTGAACATTCGGCTTCAAGCGAGTGCTGTTTCCTGCACACCCGACAAAGCAATTTAACACTATGAGTGATAGTGTTAAATGATCCGCGCCCCGGGCGCAGAGGGGGGACGAAAAGTCCGGTGTTTTTGCTTCTCAGTTTAACAGTTTTCGGGTAAACTGTTAAATATGAGTGACATGAGCCTTTACGACCTCAAGGGAAATCGGCTGTATCTGAACGCTGAAGAGCGTGCGGCCTTTTTGTCCGTGGCCCGTCAGCGGTCCGCGCGCGTCCGCACGCTCTGCGAAACGCTCCACCACACCGGGTGCCGACCGTCAGAGCTGATCGAGATTACACCGGCCCGCATAGACCTTTCCAGCGGGACCGTGACCCTCAGGTCGCTCAAGAAGCGTCAGGACTGCGCTGGCGCACGAAAACCCGTTTACCGGGCTGTTCCGGTACCACCAAGCTATCTTGATACCCTTAACACGGCCCATGGCATCCGACAGGCGCAGGCATCGCGCAAGCTGGCCCATCTGCCGATCTGGCCCTTGTCCCGTGTCAGGGTTTGGCAGATCGTGAAAGATGTCATGATAGAGGCCAAAATTGCCGACGCGGCCCACCGAAGCCCGAAAGGCTTGCGGCACGCCTTTGGGATCAATGCCGTTGTGAATGGTATTCCGCTCCACATGTTGCAAAAATGGATGGGCCACGCACAGCTGTCCACCACGACGATTTACGCCAATGCCATTGGCAAAGAAGAGCAGGACATCGCTGCCAGAATGTGGGGATGACCCATGCATCTCACACGAACAGATCCAGAGGCCAATCTCTACCGCTATTACCGCATGGAGATTGTCAGAGGCCTCTTTGGTGACTGGGGGTTGGTCCGAGAATGGGGGAGGATCGGCGGTTCAGGACGGGTGCGCACCGACTGGTTTGCACGTGAATGCGTATGTCAAACGCGACACGCAAGCGACCACTCGCCGAAAGGTTGTTCTGTGGCGCGGCTGTTCCGGCTGGCCAAGCGCCCGCTATGCGTTCAGCAAAGCGCGCTTAGAAGCCGAATGATCTTGCGTCTTGATTTGTTTATTGTAGTAACATAAATTATGAGTATTGAGTACCCTCACGCCAAGCGCGACATCACCCTTGCAGAGCGCGGCTTGGACATGGCCCGCGCGGCTGAAATCTTCAGCGGTGCGACCCTGACCGTCGAGGATGATCGGGTGGATTACGGCGAGACCCGTCTGATCACGATCGGCTTTCTCGATCGCCGCATGGTGGTGATGGTCTGGACGCAACGCGGTGCAACACGCCGCATCATCAGTTTGAGGAAAGCCAATGAACGAGAACAAAACATATATGCCGACCGCTTCTGACGACGACGCGCCGGATTTGTCTGCGCCCTATTGGGCTGACAAATTTGCCAGCGCGACCATTCAACGCGGTCGGCCCAAGGCGGACATCACCAAGGTCTCAACCACAATCCGGTTGGACCCAGACGTCATTGCAGCCTTCAGGGCGCAAGGCGCTGGCTGGCAAAGCCGGATCAATGATGCTTTGCGCAAGGCTGCGGGGCTGTAAAGGCAGTCAAAAAAACGGCAGTCAAAAACGGTTCTCTGTTTGCGGCCTTGTCAAGCGGGATTGCGATCTGTCCGTTCGGGGTCATGGTTCTCTCCGAGGTCGCGGCCATCGTGTTTGTCAGCGCCTCATGATGGTTTTCGGTGGTGGATCGTCTCCAATGTCGTTTGCGGGTTATGTGGCAACCGCCACGTCCCAACCGTTTTTACGAGATCGATTTACCTCCGTCCCGTCGGGACTTCGCTTCCCGCCCGTCGGGCGAGAATTCAGTTCAGGCAGTGGCCTCATGTGTCCATTGATAGTCGGTTCCTGATTTCCAGAGCGTCAGCATCAACACTGCAATCTTGCGCGCAGTGGCAACGGCGGCTTTGCGGAAGCCCCGCCGCCCAGCCAGTCGAACGGCCCAAGACTTCAGCGCCGAGAAGCGCTTCACTTGCCTGATGACGCAGGACGCCGCTTCAAAAAGAAGCCCACGCATTCCGGCATCTCCACATTTTGAGACACGGCCAGACCAATCCATTTCACCCGATTGGTGACGCCTCGGCGTTAAACCGAGAAAAGCCCCCACATCTGAAGTTTTACTGAACCGGTTAGGATCGTCGATGAGTGCTGCAAAACTGAGTGATACAATCGGACCAACGCCTGGAATGGTCATGAGGCGGCGCGTGATGGGATTGCTTTTCGACTTCGCTCTCAATGCGGCATCAAAGTCAGCGGTCGCGTTGCACAGCGTGATGTGAGCGGCGATGAACCCGTCTGCGATG
>JAUSPL010000610.1 GCA_030656535.1 Gemmobacter sp. | reverse complement strand
GTCTCAGGTGTTCCATCCCAATGAGCCATTACAAATCCACCTTTTTCAATCTGAACTTTGAATTCTTCACCGCGCTGAACGGCTATCCGAAAACCCCGTCCACCCGCGCCAACGTGACCGAAAAGAAGTCAGAGAACGAGGTCGAAATCACCGACGACGTGCGCGCCCGCATTGTGGAATCGCATCAGGACGACATCGCGTTCTACGGTGCCGTCACGGCCAAACTCGCCGCGCGCCGAGCCGAAATGCAGGCGTTTATCGACCTGCGCCGCGCGCAATACGGTGGCAGTGCGACGAGCTGAAAACACGGCCAAAAACATCCCTGGATCCACGCCTTTTCGCTGGTCTGATTGACACCATGACAGGGCTGCTCTACCAGAAATCGGTAGCAGTTACTGGCGACAGGACACGCATTCATGAGCCCAGCCTTTTTTGACCTGACGCCAGACAACCTGACCAATTATGTTGCAGAGGCCCGGGCGCACAAGGGGCTGTGGGTTTTTCACCACATCCCGAAAACGGCAGGGTCGTCGCTGGGCGGCGAGCTTGCGGTGCACGCCGCGCCCTACCACAACATTCTTCCTGACTATGCCGACCACGACACACCGTTCCACGTCCGGCTTGACACGGCGCTGTCCACGCTTCTCACCCATGCAAAGACGCCTGGTCCTGACGGCCCGCTCAGGTCTGCATCGGGGCATGTTCTGGCCACGCACCTGCGCAAGATCAGCAAGGAAGTACCTGATACGCGCTTCTTTACCTTTTTGCGCAATCCGCTGGCCCGGATCGTATCAGAATACACCTATAACAAATCGCCCAAACACCCGCCGCATATGGAGTTCCGCCGCGCCTATCCGACCCTGACAGATTTTGCCCGTGACCCAGCAGAACACAACAAGATGGCGTTCTTCATGTTCGACACCAATCGGATCACGCTCGCGGATGCGCTGTCAGAAATGGGCAAACGCTATGACATGATCGGGCTGCAAGAACGTTACCCTGTCAGCTTTCTTTTGCTGTCCTCGATGATCTGGGGCCCTGCGTTGCCCAAGATGCGGGAACGGGTCAGCGAAAAGTCCGATATGCCCGAACTGACGGATGATGTGCGGCGTACGATCTTTGCCTCCAATACGCTGGATCTGGAAATCTGCACCGCCGTAGAGCGCGTCTATAACCGGATCGCCCCCGCGGTCTGGGCCAACCTTCGACCGGAGCCTGCATGACCTTTCTCGCGAACCAAGCTGACGCCCCAATGTCCACCACTTGGCAACCCGGCACAGTTCTGGATGCCGCAACCATGTTCGATTCCGTGTTTTATCTTGAAACCAACCCCGGCGTGGCCGAGTCTGGCATGGAGCCCTATCAACACTTTTGCAGGCATGGTGCCGCCGAGGGGCGTCGCCCAGTCTCGTGGTTTGATCCGCGCTGGTATGCGGCCCAGAATTTGGGCGGGGATGTTACCGAAGCCTTTGACCATTATTGTCGGTCGGGCAATCTGCTGGGCCTGCCCCCGAACGCCCAGATCGCCGCCACGGTGGCTGACGCCGCGCGTGAGATGTTCGACATCGAGTTCTATCTGCGCACGAACGAGGACGTCTCTGGAACCGGCCGCGATCCTTGGGCGCACTTTCTGGCACACGGTGCCCGCGAAAGCCGCAATCCGGCACCTGATTTCAACATCAACTGGTACATCAACCGTTATGTTCGGCGTGAAATCAGCGCCACTAAGGGCCCAAATCCGTGCAACGCGCTGCTGCACTATGTCGCCATCGGCAAAGAACGTGGATACCTGACCCAACCGCGCACGGTGCGTCCGGTCAAGCCAGCCCCACGCGCGATCCCTGGCTTGTCCGCCGACGCCGCGCTGTTGTACGGCTCGCCTTGGTTCAATGCTGAACACTACCGCAATGTCAGTGGACAGACGGCGTCCCGCGCGGACCTTGTGACCCACTATCTGGCGACGACTGTTGAAACGCGACTGGATCCGTCGCCACAGTTCGGCGGCGCGTTCTATCGCGATCGGTATGGCAAACTGCCCAAGATGATCGAAGAGCTTGCTTGCCCGGCAGACATGCCACCGCTTTTGCATTTCCTGAAGACGGGACAGGATCGGGGGTTCTATCCGAATGCCCAGATCGCCAGCCTGGAAATCGAAACCATCCGCTCGTCGGGTCGGTTTGAGGCAGAGTACTATTTTTCCAACCTTGCCCGCCGTCCCGTGCTGACCGATTTGGTCGCAGACTATGTCTTTTATGGCCATGTCGAAGGCAAGCGGCCGTTTCCGGGGTTTGACGGCAGCTTTGTCCGCACGACCTACGACGCACTGCTGGGCGACCCGATGCATGCGCCACTTGCGTTCTATCTGAACAACGCGAACCGGGCTTGGGTTCTGGCGTCAGAGCACGAACTGCGCTCCGAGGCCGCCGCCGTGCGCGCGTGCCCATTGTTTGACGCCGAAGCCTACATCAAACTGGCAGGCATAGAAGACACAGAGCGTGATCCCGCCGAGCACTATGTGATCGAAGGCGTCCGGTCCGGTCTGCCGACGGGACCGCGGTTTGATACAGAATTCTACCTTGCCAATAACGCGGACCTTGCAAATGCGCGGGTCAACCCGATGCTGCACTACCATAACCACGGCCGCAAGGAAGGCCGCATAGGCCTGCCGACGACCGCCGAACACCCGGATATGACCCGGCGCACCTACGATTCGACCAAACCCTCGGTCATCATCTTCACCCACGAATTCAGCCGAACGGGTGCCCCGATCGTGGCCTTGAACATGGCCCGCAAGTTTGGCGAACGCTACAACGTCATCGTCTGGTCAGGCCAGGCAGACGGCGCGCTGATTGAGGAGTTTGGCGCAGTCTCGGTCGAGATGCGGAGCGGCTGGGGCAGCACCTCTGGCATGGCCGATACCCTGCGCACACTGCACGAGGCGCACGGGTCGCTGATCGCAGTGGTCAATTCGGTCGTCTGCCACCCTGTCGTCGCGCCCCTCAGACTGGCAGGCATACCGTCCGTCGCACTGATCCATGAGTTCGCAAACTACGTCTATCCGTTCGGGACGCTCAGCCGGATGGTCTTGTTCTCGGATGCGGCAGTATTCCCCGCAAAGATGGTTCAGGATGCCTGCGTCAACGAACTGACCCGGATGGGCACGACGCATGTGCCGGCCCATCTGCACATTCGACCCCAAGGCTACAACGCCGCAAACTCGGGGACCCCCTCGACAACCGCCGCCCAGATCCGCGCGCAGCTCGCCCTGGATGAGGGCCCCAGACAACGCGTGCTGTTTGGCGCGGGTCAGGTGCAGCCCCGCAAGGGTCTGGATCTTTTCTTGCAGGCTGCGCAGCAATTGCAGGCGCGAGGTGACTATGACTGGCGCTTTGTCTGGGTTGGCGGCGGCTATGATCCGTCGCGCGACATGCTGACGTCGGTCTATATTCAACATCAGATCAGTGAAAGCGGACTGACGGAACGGGTGTTCTTGTACGACGAGCAATCTTCGCTGGAACCGTTCTGGGAAGTCGCGGACGTGTTTTTCCTGTCGTCAAGGATGGACCCATTCCCGAACGTGGCGCTGGATGCGATGGAGCGCAATCTGCCCGTGGTCTGTTTTGCTGGCGGAACCGGGATCGCCGAACTGGAACCCGAATTTCCGTTTGCCGTCCGCGCCGTGCGCTTTGCCGACCCGATTGCGGCGGCGGACGCGATATCCGCCTTTGCCGCGATTCCCGACCAGACCGAGGCAGCCTTCAAGGGCGAAACTGGCCGCAAACTGCGTCGCTCCCTGTCGTTTGACACATACGTAAACGACCTTGAAACCTTTGGCGCCGCCGCTGGGGAACATCACGAACAGGTTCTGTCGATGGCGAACGATCTGGCACAGGTCGCCCCCGAACAGGTTGAACAGGCCATACGCAACGTGCCAACGACGTTCAGGCTTAGCTCGGTTGCGTCACCTGCGCTGAACCGGCTCAACCTTGCGGCGCTGCTGACGGACCGCCCTCTGCCGATGTCACTGCAACTCGACAAAGACGCAGGGATTCTGGAGGTTCTGTCGCCCGCTGGTGGCGTCTGTGGCGCAGACTTTGGCCGGGCTCCCAGCCTGTTGCCGCCGACAGAGCACCTTGTCCACCTGCATGCCACCGATCCCAAACTGATCGACGCGCTGTTTTCACCCAAAAGCTGGACCGCGCGTCTATTGTCGGCCTGTCGTCTGGTGATTACAGCCCAGGATCGCAAGACCATCGCCGCGCTGCGACCGACGCTGCCCGCCCGGGTGCACCTGATCGACCAGGCGTTTGCGGACGGGTTCGCGGCCATCTCGCATGTGCTGAGCCAACCGGCCTCTGCCTTTGGTGGCGGGTCCCATGCGGCAGGCACGCTTGGGGCCGAGACCTTCACCCACTGCGAACCTGCGGCAATCGCGGGCCAACCGGTTCGTGTGGGCCGCGAAGTCCTGGATACCTTGTCAGCGCTGATGTCGGGGGCAGCCCTGCAATGCCTTGGCGACCGACCGGCAGTAGACGCCATCGTGCCCGCCCTGCTGCAAGATGATGTCACCGAGGCCGTGCGTGCCGCCTTTGCCAAGGCCGTTGGATTGGGCGAAACCCCGTCAACCCACGCGCCGGGCTTTATGGGAACCTATCGACGCGCCCCGGTTGAGGCGTTCCTGACCGAAGGGTCAGAGACGATTTCGCGCTATGCGCTGGGTCTGAACAAGAGCGAACGCAAGGCGTTGGCGGCATTGCTGTTCGCGGCAAAGGGTGCGCATCTGCTGCCTGCTCTGCGTCTGCACAGCTGACGCAAATCGTATGCGGGGGCGCAAACCCCCGCATCTGGTCAAAACAGGAAATCGTCGCCGGTCAGCGCCAGACCGACTTGCATCTTGATCGCGCTATCGGTGAGGCGGTCGCCATCGATGTCGATCATCACAAGCCCGTTCAGGGCGTTGTACCGAACCTGACCTGCCACACCTGTAAAGCCTCCGCCGATAAAGACCAGGCCCGGTGCCATCGCAGACAGGTCAAGCTTGTCGATGCCTACTTCAAAATCGACAATTGTGTCGCGTCCACCTGCTGCAAACGTGGAGTCAGCGATGGAGTCAAAGCGGAACACATCCGCCCCCTCACCGCCAAGCAGACGGTCCGCCCCCAGCCCGCCGATCAATGTGTCGTTGCCCGTAGCACCCAACAGTCGGTCATTGCCATCGCCGCCAAACAACAGATCGTGGTCGTCCCCGCCATTCAAGACGTCGTTGTCATGGCCACCGTACAGCACATCCGCATCTGAACCACCAAACAGTTGATCCACCCCCGCACCACCAAACAACGTATCTGCCTGAGCGCCGCCATACAGCACGTCGTGCCCGGCATCCCCGTCCAGCAGGTCAGCGCCGCTATTGCCATCGATCGTGTCATTGCCATCACCGCCGAAGACCGAGTCGTTGCCCCCACCTCCGATCAGGCTGTCGCCTCCAGCACCGCCCCAAAGCAGGTCATCGCCAACACCGCCGTCCAGCACATCAAGGCCGTCGCCGCCAGACAATTCGTCATTCCCAAGCCCGCCAAACAGCGTGTCACGCCCGCCGTCACCAGACAGCAGGTCATCACCGGCCCCGCCATAGATCACGTCGACTCCGTCGCCACCGTGCAAGGTGTCGTGCCCTACGTTTCCGGTCAGCGTGTCGTTGCCCGCCAGTCCCGCCATCCATTCACCTGCCACATCGGCCGTCATGGTCTCGGACAACGCGGTGCCGTAAGTCTGCGGCATGAAGCTGCGGCTGAGAACCTCCTGATCGGCAAAGCCGCCGATCCCCGTCAGGGTCCATGCCACGACAAATCCGCCATCCGCCAGGGTATCGACCGAAACCGAACTGGGCCAAGGCCGGGGACCACCAGAGGTTTCGGTGCTGACCAGGAAATCCGGGCCAATCTGTTCACCGCGCGCATCATAGCGTTGGCCGACAACCTTCGCAGTCAGGGTGTCGTGGGTCCAGACCACGACAAAACCGCCATCTTGCATCGCGGTGACGGCCATCTTGTCATGATACCCGCTCAGATCGTCCGCAGGTCGGAAAACATCGCCTTGGGCAACACCATCGGCGTCAAACACCCGCCCGTTCACCCCGTAACTGGGGTTTAAACCGCTATCAAACGATTCACCCCAGAACGCGACAAACCCGCCGCCTGGAAGGGCGGTCACGACGGCCTGACTAAAGAACGCACCCACTGCGCTCGACCCCGCGCGCAGGTCGATCACACCGCCCAGCGGCACACCATCCGCATCGACAACCCGCGCCTCAAGCCGCTCGGCCCACTGCGTCAACGTGGGATAGGAACGCACCCAGGTCGACACAACGCGCCCGTCCTCCAAGGCGTCGACCGTAAGATAGCGCGCCACGGCGGGATAGGTGTCCTCAACTTCTGGGATCATGCTGATCTGCACCGGGTCACCGACTTCTTGCAGGGCATCGTCATACCGACGCAGCCAGACGTTTTGCGTCACGTCCCCTACAGCCGCCAGAACCGAGGCGATGGCAAAGCCACCGCCATCCAGCGCCTCAATGGCGATCTGCCCGCGTGTGGCCAGTTCGGTCGAGACTTGCAGCACCTGATGCGCCGGACTTATGACGCTGCCATCCGGCCCGAACAACCGCGCCGAAATCCCGCCATACCCGCCCCAAGCCACCAGCACCGAGCCGTTGTCCAATTGCGTCACATTGGCCGTCTGCGTCACCACATGGGTCAGCAGATATGGGTTGCCGCCAGCCACACCCGCGCTGACGACGAAAGACGCACCCAGCGGGGCCCCGTCTACCCCAAAAAACCGGGCCATCACCCGATAACCAGACCAGCCCACGGCCGCCAAATCGGCATCGGTCCATACGACAACATGCCCACCCCCGGCCAGTGCCTGTACAATCGGCACGTACTGGGTGTTGTCATCGCTGGGGTGAACAATATCCTCTCCCCCGACGGGGATGGGCAAAAGTGACATTGGCATCTCCTCTTATTGCGGACGGACCCCGCAACAGGACGCCCCTTTCTTGAAGCAAAGTCAGCCATTTCCTATGATCTGTCAAACATTGCAGGCGTGCCCTGGCGTCAAAAACGACATCGCTCCGTAGACTTTCCAGCTAGTCCGCCGCTGGTATCAGCGCGCCCTCTGCACCACCCGCTATTCCGGCGGCATTGGCCTCATCGGTGTCGATATGCATTTCGGTAAACGCAGTGGGCTGAATTCGCACAATGGTCCGCGCAAATGAAATGCCACGCCCGGTCCCCATGACCCGCACCTCGACCTCTTCGCGGTCCTTCAGCCCCCACCGTTCAGCGTCATCTGGATGCATGTGGATATGCCGCGCCGCCACGATCAGCCCGTCTGTTTCCACCGTCCCGGCCGGCCCGATCAGCCGCACCCTGGGCGTTCCGTTCAGGTCGCCGGACAGTCGCACCGGGGCCGATAGGCCAAGGGTGAAGGTGTCTGTGCGCGACACCTCGATCTGGGTGCGATCGCGGGTCGGGCCCAGCACACGCACATCATGGAACTGGCCCTTGGGACCATCGACCGTCACCTTTTGATGCGCCGCAAAGTTCCCCGGCTGGCGCAGGTCGAATTCTGCCGTCAGGGTTGCCCCTGCCCCGAACAATGCCTCGACATGCGCCTGCGACAAATGCACATGCCGCGCCGACACCGCAACCGGCAGCGCAAGCGCGGGCTTTGCAGGCGCGCCCAGCGCATGCGCCACATCGCGCGCGATCTGCAATTGTTCTGCGGTTTCGGTGACGATCACGCGCACCCGCGCACCCCATGCCTGCACCTCGGGGGCGGCACGGTTCGACAGGTCCAACCGCCCGTTGCGGTCATGATCCAGCGTGACACCCATGAATTCAAGCCCATCGCAGATCCGCCTGCGCATCGAGGCAGAGTTTTCACCGATCCCGCCGGTGAACACGATGGCATCCACGCCCCCCATGGCCGCCGCGTATGCCCCGATGTACTTGCGCGCCCTGTAGGCATAGATTTCGATGGCCAACTGGGCTGCCGCATCACCCGCCGCTGCGCGGTCTTCAGCGTCACGCATGTCCGAACTGCCGGTCAGCGCCTTGAGCCCCGAGTCAGTATAAAGTGCATGTTCGATCTGCTCGATCGACAGACCCAAGGTACGGCTAAGATACCCAAACGCGCCCGGATCAATGTCGCCCGAGCGCGTGCCCATGACCAACCCTTCCAATGGGGTCAGGCCCATGCTGCTTTCCATGCTGCGCCCGCGATTGATCGCACAAACCGAGGCCCCATTGCCCAGATGGCAGGAAATGATCTGCACCCGCTCTGGCGGTTGACCCATCGCCTCGGCTGCGCGCAGGGCGACATATTTGTGCGACGTCCCATGAAATC
Source organism: Gemmobacter sp. (assembly GCA_030656535.1). Lineage (GTDB taxonomy): Bacteria > Pseudomonadota > Alphaproteobacteria > Rhodobacterales > Rhodobacteraceae > JAUSPL01. Next base: position 308 of record JAUSPL010000610.1, on the reverse strand, counting down.
CGTACCGCCGCAAACCGGCCTGACGCCAGGCTTCGGGCACGGCATAGGTTGTGGCAAAGGGCGGATTGGTCAAATGAAAGGCTGTGTCGAACACCCCCACCTGCGGCACGTCCGGCCAGGTCTGCCGCGCAAACCGCACCGCGGCGATGTTGGAAGGGTTGTGAAGCGGGGCCAGCGGGGTCAAGGCCTCCAGCGTGTCAAGCATCGCGTCGTCCAGAATGACCGGCGTGGCGTGGGCGGCCCCTCCATGCACCACGCGGTGGCCGACCGCGTCGATCCCGTCCATGCCATGCTGCGCCAACATCCCG
>JAUSPL010000609.1 GCA_030656535.1 Gemmobacter sp. | reverse complement strand
TGGCCACGGCCGCGGCGGATTTGTATTCCGCCCCCGATGTTTCGGCGCTGACCGCACTTTTGGCGATGCCGCCAGACGCCGCTGTTGACACGCTTTAGCACCGGCGCGCAGAGAAGGCAGTAGAACGTTTAACAAGGGCGCAATTTATGGCGAACGAACAGAACAACGCAGCAGCCAAGGCAGGTGGATCTTCGTCGCATCGCGCCTATGCGCACCTGCGCGAAAAACTGCTGCGGTCCAAGTTCCTTCCAAATCAGAAGATCAACGAAGTTTCGCTGGCCAACGACATGGAAATTAGCCGTACGCCGCTGCGCGAGGCCCTGAACCGCCTGGTGGCCGAGGGGCTGTTGGTCGACCGTGGGCGCGGTTTTTCGGTGCCCGGGCTGGAGGCGAGCGTGGTCTTTGATCTGTTCGAGACGCGGGTTGAGATCGAATGCGCCACCGTCCGCCTGGCCTGCGAGCGCGCGAAGGATTCCGACCTTGAGGAATTGTCGGAGTTTCTGCAAGAAAGCATGGCGGAATCGCCGGATGCATCGGTCGACCGGCTGATCGAACTGGACATGCGGTTTCACGATACCATCGCCAGACTGTCAGGCAATGCGGTGCTGCGTCAGACCCTGGCCAACATCAACGACCGCATCCACCTGATCCGGTGGATCGCGATGGAGGGTCGGCGCGAGCGAACGCAACAGCAGCACCGCGAAATCCTTGACCACATCCGCGCCCGCGACAAAGAGGCCGCCATGGCCGACATGCGCGAACATATCCTGCACCGCAACGAAGACATCCTGGCCGCGATCAAGGCCGCGTATGGACACGTCTATACCCTGTCGACCGCCTGACCCGGACCCCGGTGCACAAGGCGTCGCAGATCATGGGAGTAAGCACCATCGAACGCTATATCATCATCGGATCGGGCTCTGGCATCGGCGCGGCGCTGGCCCGTAACTTGGCGGCACCCGGTGTTGAACTGCTGCTGCACACAGGCCAGCATTCCGACCGGCTGGCCCGCGTGGCGGCGACCTGTGCCGCGTCGGGCGCGTCGGTCGATACTTGTCTGGGGCTGACCGAAGACCCGGCGCTGGTGGGCAGCGTCGCGGCCTGGCTGGACCGGCTGCCAGATGGCGGGCTGACCGGTTTTGCCTTTGCCGCTGGCTATGCCAAGCTTGGGACATTGGGTGACACCGATCCCGAAACGCTGCGCCGTGCGCTGGATGCGATGCCCGTGGCCTTTCAGCGCCTCGCTGCACTGGCGGCGAAAAAGCTGTCTGACCGGCGCGGGCGCATTCTGTGCGTCAGTGCGTTCGGGGCGCATCGTGCGAAAACCCACAGCTACGCCCCCACCGCCCCCGCCAAGGCCGCGCTGGAAGCGCAGGTGCGGGTCTTTGCCGCCAATCTTGCGCCGCGCGGCATCACTGTGAACGCCGTCGTCCCACGATTCATCGCAAAAGAGCCGGGCACCCCGTCATCGCTGAGCCCCGCGCAATGGGCGCAAGTCACCGCGACCATCCCGATGGGGCGTCTGGGCCAGCCTGACGAAGTCGCGGCAACCGCCGCGTTCTTGTTGTCAGAGGCCGCCGGATACGTCACCGGCCAATGCCTGCACGTCAACGGCGGTTTGACGCTGTAGCTTTTCACGGCAAGGGCATTGCGACGTTGCCTACACATTTGTATACAAGTTGAAGTGCAGACGGTGCAACGACCACGACCTTCCGCTCGGCGCGGCAAGGCCGACAGGAGGATCATTCTTGGAAAACAAATTAAATGGCGCAAGCGCAATGGTGCGAATGCTGCAAGCCCATGATGTATCGCACATCTTTGGCCTGTGTGGCGATACGACGCTGCCCTTCTACGACGCCATGCATCTGCTTGACCACGACATCACACACGTCCTGACCCGCGACGAACGCAGCGCGGCCTATATGGCCGATGGCTATTCGCGCGTGACCGGGCGTCCCGGCGTCTGCGAAGGCCCGTCCGGTGGCGGTGCGACCTATATTCTGCCCGGCTTGATCGAAGCCTCTGAAAGCTCTTACGCGATGCTGGCGATCACCAGCGACATTTCGGTGGGCACCTACGGGAAATACCCGCTGACCGAGGTGGACCAAGAGGCGCTGATGCGCCCGCTGACCAAATGGAACACCGTGATCAAGCAGGCCGATCATATCCCGCGCATGGTGCGCGCGGCCTTCCGTGCGATGACCACGGGCCGCCCCGGCGCGGCGCATCTGGGCCTGCCTTATGACATTCAATATGACGCCGTCGATCCCGCCGACATCTGGGCCGACCCAAGGCATACCACCTATCCCGCCTATCGCACCGGGCCGGACGCCGACAGCGTCGAGGCTGCGGTGGATGCGATTCTGTCGGCCAAAACCCCGCTGATCGTTTGCGGCGGCGGCGTGGTTGTCGCTGGCGCAATGCACGAACTGGACCGTATCGCGGCGCGGCTGGATATCGCGGTGGCCACCTCGATCTCGGGTCAGGGATCGCTGGCCGACACCCATCCCAACGCGCTGGGCGTTGTCGGCTCGAACGGAGGCACCGACCAGACTTGGGAAATGATGCAGGCGGCCGACCTGATCGTCTTTATGGGCTGCCGCGCCGGTTCGACCACCACGTCGCGGTGGGAAGCACCCCGCATCGGAACCCGCATCGTGCACTTTGACGTCGATCCGATGGTCATCGGTGCCAACCTTCCGACCGAGGTCGGGGTTGTGGGCGACCTGCTCATGTCCCTGACGATGGTCAACGCCGAATTGGACCGCCGCGGGCAGGGTGCGGGAAATTTTGGCGGGGCCGCTGCCGTCGCCGACATCAAGCGCCGCAAATTCGAGATCTTTGACCGGATCGCCGCCGGCGGCGATACCCCGATCCGCCCAGAGCGTGTCATTTCGGACCTGATGAAGGTGCTGCCGCCGGATGCCACCGTGGTGTCCGACCCCGGCACATCCTGTCCCTATGCGTCAGCCTATTACAACCAGCAGTTGGCTGGGCGCTATTTCATCACCAACCGCGCCCATGGTGCGCTGGGGTATTCGTTGGCGGCGTCGCTGGGTGCCTGGTATGGGCGGCCCTCAAGCAAGACCGTGGCGCTGATGGGCGACGGGTCGTTCGGCTTTACCGTAGGCGAACTGGAAACCGTGTGCAGGTCTCGTGCGCCGATCACCTTCATCGTGTTCTCGAACTCGAATTTTGGCTGGATCAAGGCCAGCCAGATGGCGGACAAGGGATCGCGGTATTACAACGTCGATTTCAACCGCGTCGATCAGGCCGCCGTCGCCGCCGCCTATGGCGTCAAGTCCTGGCGGGTCGAAGACCCCGCCAAGCTGGAAGGTGTGCTGCGCGAAGCGGTGGCCCATGATGGTCCGACCCTGGTCGATATCGTCATCCAGCCGCTGGAAGAGGCCAACGCCCCGGTTCGCCGCTGGATGGGCTGAATAAACGCCACGACACATCGTCTGGACCCGGTATTGCCGCGTTCAGTGCAAAGAGCCCCCGGTCGCAAGACTGGGGGTTTTTTTGATCTGTGGCTTGCCCCGTTTGGGGCGCGTGTTGATCAGGCCAGCTTTGGCGACTTGTAGCGCAGGAAATAGACAAACAACCCGGTCATCACATAAAGACCAATGCTGATCGGGCTGCTGAACAAGGTCATCACATCACCATTCGAGGTAATCAGCGCGCGTCGCAGGTACAGTTCCAGATAGGGGCCAAGGATGATCCCCATAAGCATCGGCACCAGCGGGTATTTCATCAACCGTAGCAACCAGGCGAAAATTCCGACCCCCAGCGCCATCCACATCTGGAAGACCGAAAAGGTCGACGCAAAGGTGCCCACCATGGCGATCATTCCGATGAAGGCATACAGCACCGCGCGGTTCATACGCGCCAGCCAGATGTAATAAGGGCCAAAGATCAGCACCGACAGAAAGACGAACACCGCCGCCACCATCAGCGCGGCGAACATCGGCGCGATGGTTGCCATCTCGTTGGTCAAAAGCCCCGGACCGGGCACCAGCCCGTGGATCAGCAGCACCCCAAAGATGATCGCGGTGACCGAGTCGCCCGGAATACCCAGCGTCAGCAGCGGCACCACCGCGCCCCCGCACATGGCGTTGTTGGCGGCCTCGGCCGCAGCCAGCCCCTCATGCGATCCGTTGCCGTACTCCTCGGGCTTTTTCGAGACGCGCTTGGCCTCGGCATAGGCCACGAACGACGCCATCGACGCGCCGCCCCCCGGCAACATACCGATCAACACCCCGATCACCGAGCTTTTGATGAAGGTCCAGGCGCCGATCTCGCGGATGTCAGCCCATGCGGGTATGAAGTCGCGGTGGCGTACCTTGAATTCCGGTGCGTCCAGAACCCCGCGCGCCGGGGCCCCGCCCTGCAACAGCAATTCGCAGATCGCAAACAGCCCGATCACCGCAGGCAAAAGCTGCACGCCCTCGATCAGGTTGGGACTGCCGAAGTCAAACCGCCCCTGCGCCACCATGTTGTCAAACCCGACGGTCGAAACCATCAGCCCCAGCGTCACGGCAATCAGGCTGCGCCAGATCGAGCCCTTGGCCACGATGACCACGGTGACGACCGCCATGAACACCAGCGCGAACTTGTCTGGGGTGCGGAACAGCAAGGCAAAATTGCTCATCGGGACGGCGATGAACATCAGCACCGCCGCGCCCAACACCCCCCCGATCGACGAGGCCAAGGCATCCATGCTCAGCGCCTTGGCGCCCTCGCCGCGCTTCATCAACACGTGGCCTTCCATCGTGGTGATCGCGCCCGAGGCTGCACCCGGGATGTTGACGGTAATCCCCGTCACGCTGCCGGCATAGATCCCCGACATGAAGATCGCCATCACCATCACCAGCGCGTTGGTCAGTTCCATCGCAAAGGTAAAGGGCAGCAACAGCGCAATCGCCAGCGTCGCGGTCAGCCCCGGAATGGCGCCGAAAACCAGACCCATCAGAAAGCCACCGACAAGATACATGAACGTCTCGGGGTTCGTCAGCGCGATGAACCCGTTCAGCAGATCGCCGCTCATCACAAGATCCCTTCAGGCAAGAACAGTTCGAACAGCTGCACAAAGAACAGCCAGCCCACGGCGGTGATCCCCACCGCGATCAACGCCGAGGTCAACATCGCACGCAGCCCGCCGACGCGTTCTTGTTCGAACAGCCATGCCACGAAAAAGGTATAGATCACCGTGGCGATCCAGTACCCCAGCGGTTCAAAGGCCCAGACGAACGCGCCCGTCACCACGATCAGCGCAATGCTGCGCAGCCCAAAGGTGCCGCCCTCTTCCCCATTGTCAGACGCGGTGCCGCGCAATTCCTCGACCAGGACGCCCAATGCCCCGACTGCCAGCGCGACCACCAGGATCAGCGGCATGAAGGACGGCCCCGGTTCGCCTCTCGCAAACGGAAGTGGCATCGACAGCGTCTGCAAGAGGTACCCCGCGTCAAGCGCGAGTATGAGCAGCGCGAAAATGACCTGTCGGTTCATCGTCAAGGCAGGGATCCTTATAGGGGACGGGTCCGGGCGAAGGGGGTATGTCGGGGCTTTGGCAAAGTGAACCGGCCGCGCGGGACGGCCGGTTCACAAGGGGGCATGTCAGCTTGGCGCGAGATCGGGATCAGTCGCCAATGACCCCATCGGCCTTAAGCTTGTTCAGCATAGCGATCGCAAGCACCTGGGACTTTTCGACATAGGCCTGTGCAGCCGCGCCATCCATCCAATAGGCGTTCAAGCCTGTTTCCGCAGCCTTCGTCTGGAATTCCGGGTTGTCGAACGCGGCTTTGAATCCTGCGGTCAGGGTTGCCTTGACGTCATCCGGGGTTGCGGCGGGAACTGCCAGCACGCGCATGCCGCCCCATACCACGTCATGGCCAAGCTCTTTGAAGGTCGGAACATCCGGCAGACCCGGGTCGCGCTCTTCGCCCATCACGGCCAGAATCCTGACCTGACCGGCCTCATGTGCCGACGAAACAGTCGCGTAGCTCAGGCTGCCAGCATCGTTTTCCCCCGAAAGAAGCGCCCCGCGCTGTTCGGCCGAACCGTTCGGAAACGGGACGTGGTTCAATTCGATCCCCAGCTTGTCGGCCATGTCCAGCGCGTGCAGGTGCCAGATCCCCGCGATGCCCGAATTGGACACGGTGATCTTGCCCGGATCTGCCTTGGCTGCCGCAACGAAATCGGCGATCGTTTCCCACCCTGTCTCGGCGTTGACCGCCAGAACCGTGGGATACAGTGTCACGTTGGCCAGATAGCTTAGCGTCGAGGTGTCATAGCCCGGTACAAGGTTCTTGTACGGGACGGTGATCATGCTGTCCCAGGTCAGCGTACCGATGGTATAGCCGTCAGGGCGCGATTTCATCAGCCGCAGCGTACCCACGCCCGATTGCGCGCCGGTCACGTTCTGGGTGCGGATGCCCACACCAAGCGGCTCTTCGGCATATTGCAAGAAGGTCCGTATCGCCGCGTCCGTTCCGCCACCCGCGCTCCAGGGCATGATATGCGTGATGTCCTTGGTCGGGAAATCGGCCGCCACAGCGCCGAATGCGCTGGTCGCCGCCACGGCGAGGCCGGCCAGGGCCGCGCGGGTGCGTGTTCCAAATATCATGGTCATGATCCTCTCTGTCTGTTGCGCCAAGCGCTGCCGCGGTCGACAGGGTGCCCGGCGGGACTTTGCGTGTGTGGCCCGATATGGGCTCTTTATTGTATACATCATGCTATACAATGAAGAGTGCATTGCAAAGACTTTTGCAATACCGCATCCTGCGAACGTCAAAAAATGATCAGGGCAGGCCATGAAAGACCCAAACGAAGCAGCGGCGGGCGCGGTGACGCTGGACCATACCGGGAATTTCGTGCCGGATGCTGATGCTGCACGGGCGGCGCTGACCGATCTTGGGTTCACCGTCACGCCCCTGTCCGCCCAGGTCGTGCCTGACCCGGAAACCGGACATGACCGGCTCACCGGCACCGGCAATATCTGCGTGATGCTGCCCGAAGGCTATCTGGAATTCCTGGTGCATACGGCCGATACCGCCATCGGGCGCGAGTTCATGGACGCGCTTGGGCGACGCGCTGGTCTGCATCTGGCGGCCTTTGGCACCGCCGACGCTGCCGCGCGCCACGCCGAACTGACGGCACAAGGCGTTGCCATGCGCCCGCTGGTCCATTTTTCGCGCGAGGTCGATACCCAGGACGGGCGCACAACTGCGGCCTTTATCGTCGCGCGCATGGCGGCAGGCACCATGCCCGAAGGGCGCGTTCAGACCCTGACACATCACAACATTGCCGCCATGTGGCAACCGCGCTGGACATACCATGCCAATGGGGCCCGGGCGTTGCGGGCGCTGATCGTGTCGGCCCCCGATCCAGCCGAAGCAGCCGCCCGCTTTGGCCGATTTCTGGGCCGCAAAGCCCAGCCGTTTGACGGCGGGTTGCGGCTGACCCTTGATCGCGGTGCTATCGACTTCCTGCCCGAGGACGCGGCCACGGCGATTGTGGGCACCGCTGTCGATCCGGGGCGGCCGTGTTTCGTCGGGTTGCGCATTGCCGCAACTGGGCTGGACGCCCTGCGCGCAAGGCGCGGCGCACGCGAAATCGGCACTGCAATCGCCTTGCCGTTTTCCCCGGCTCTTGGGTCCGGCATCTGGCTTTTTGAACCAGTCTGAACCGGCCCGACATCGGGTTAGCGCAGGCCACATGGCGCGCGCAGACCTGTCGCTCAGGCAAACCGGCGCGGTCTAAGCCCGGCGTGAAACCACGTGATCATCGAATAGATGTCATAGACCGGCAGACCCGTGGCCGCCTGCACCGCGCTGGAATAGGGCGACATGTTGGTACATTCCAACACGATCGCCCCCACATCAGGGTTGGCCGCGACCAGAGATTGCGCAGCGGCAACCACGTCGGCGCACGCCAGCGCCAGATCCAGATCGTCCTTTTCGGCCTTGATGATCGTGCGGAAGAACTCGACCCCGCCTTCGGTGCCCGCGACGGGGGTGTCGCGCGGCACACCGATGCCGTCCAGATGCGCAGGGCCAAGCCCAGCGGCGTTGATCGTGACGATACCTGCCCGTTTACCCGGCGGCAGCGTCGCCTGCACCCAGGGCACCTGCATCATGGACGAGGTTGCCACCGGCACACCCACTGCTGCGGCCAGTTCCTGCTGATAGATCGACAGGAAGCCGCAGTTGGTGGTGATCGCCTCGGCACCCAGATCCACCAGATCGCGCGCCGCATCGACGAAATCGCCCAGCAGGCCGCGCGCACCGTCGCACACCACACGGTCCGGACTGGCGCCGCGCACGATGCGGAAAACCACCGGGAAGGGCCAAGTCTGGGCATTGCCCATCTCGCCGTAGACCCGCGCGAACCGGGCCTCCAGCATCAAGATGCCCAGCGGCGCACCGTACAGCGCTTTGCCCCCCGGAATGACGTTGGTGCCTGGCGCGCCATAGGGACGGATCGGGTCAGACATCAACGAAACCTCGCAGGGCTATAAGGGCTAAGATCCAGTTCCGGCGTTTCGCCGGAAACAAGTTGTGCAACCAATTGCCCGGTACGCGCCGATCCGACCAGCCCCGTGTGCCCATGCCCAAAGGCATGCACCACCCCGGCCAAGCCGGCAGCCGCGCCGATCACAGGCAGCCCGTCCGGCATACTTGGGCGCGACCCCATCCAGACACGCCCCTGGCTGGTGTCCAGGCCTGGGAACATCTCGGCCAGATGTCGACGCAAGATGTCGGCCCGACGCCAGTCTGCGGGGGCATCTGCCGCCGCGATCTCGACCTGTCCACCGCAGCGCACCCCGGTTTCCAACCGCGTGACCACGACCTTGCGATCACCGGCCATCAGCGAGGTGGTGGGACCGGCCAGGCCAGCGTCGCCCTCGACCATGAAGTGATAACCGCGTTCGCTTTCCAGCGGAACGGAATCACCCGCCTGCGCTGCCAACGCCTTGGCCTGCGCACCCGCCGCAATCACCGCAGCACCACATGTGATTTCACCTTGGGTGGTCACCACAGACTGCAACCGCCCCCCCGCCGCGCGAAATCCGGTGGCACGGGCGGCGATGCGCTGCGCGCCGAACCGTTCGGCATGGGCCGCAAGCCCCGCGCAATAGGCGCCCGGGTTTCGGCACTGACCAGCCTCGGGCACGAAGATGCCAAAACGGTAGTCCGGCGACAGATCCGGCTGTCGGCGGGCCAGGTCGTCGGCTTCGATTTCTTCACAGGTGATGCCCAGATCGCGTCGGATCGTCCAGCCCAGCGCATCGGCCTGATATCCAGCGCGGTCGCGATAGACATGCATCAGCCCGGAATTGGCGTCGATCAGATGCGACAGCCCGGTTCGCGCGGCCATCTCGGCGTGCAGCGCCGGGGACCCCTTCAGCAGCGCGCGCAGATGCCCCGCCGTACGCCGCAGCTTTTCCTCGGTCGAGGCCGAGGCGAGATAGCGCAGCAGCCACGGCAGTGCCCGCGGCAGATGACCCAGGCGCAGGCTGAGCGGCCCCATCGGATCGAACAGCCATTTCGGCACTTGCCGCCAGACCCCGGGGGACGCTGGCGGCAGGATCGAATGCGACGACAGCCAGGCCAGATTCCCATAGCTTGCCGCCTGCTCGCCGCCCGGTGGCCCCGGGTCCACGACGACGACGCTTAGCCCCCGGTCGACCAGTTGCACCGCCGTTTGCGCCCCTATCACACCGGCCCCGATCACCACGACGTCCGCTTTCATCACTGTTCCCTTCATGCCCCGCCCGCCACCTCAGATCGTGGGGGCGTCACACATTCTTAATTGTATACATGGCTGTGGACGGCAATCAATCGCCTGTCGCAGCTTTTGCGCCAGCGATATGTGAGGTGCGGTTGTGGCGCATGAAAATCACCTTTGTTGGGCAGGATACATGGGCCAATTTCACCCCACGCTGGCCGACGTCGTCAAGGCGCGCGGCCGTTTGCTGTCGAGCATCATGTTGCGCGCTCTCATACGCCTGATCCGCGGGGGCGGCGGCACTCCTCCCCGGGATCATGGTTGCACCAGACCTGCCAAGGCAACGATGGGACCACCAGCGGCTGTGGCATCGTCGGGGTCATGTGTGACCATCAATGCTGGAACGGCCCGGCTTTTCACATGGTCAAAGGTGAACCGACGCATGTCGCCGCGCAGCCCGGCGTCAAGCTTGGAGAACGGCTCGTCCAGCAACAGGGCAGCCGGTTCCGCAAGCAGGGTCCGCATCAACGCCGCGCGGGCGCGTTGGCCGCCCGACAGGGTGGCGGGGTCACGGTCGTAAAGCCCCGCCAGCCCAGCCTGATCCAGCGCAGTTTCGACCGCAGTGCGCCGTTGCAGGCGTCCACGCAACCCGGGCGGCAAGCCAAAAGCGAGGTTGTCGCCCACCGACAGGTGCGGGAACAGCAGGGCGTCCTGGAACATCAGCCCGATCCGCCGCGCTTCGGCGGGCAGGGTGGTCACATCCCGGCCGTTCAGCAAGACCTTGCCTGACAGGCAAAATCCAGGCTTCAAATGCCCACCGATGGCGTCCAGAAACGTCGATTTTCCCACGCCCGATGGCCCCATCACGGTGACCACCTTGCCCGCCGGGACATGCAGCGTCACCGGCTGGAACAGCGCGGTGCCGTCGGCGGCACATATGGAGATCGCGTCAAGATCAAGGCTCATGTGGCAGAGGTTCCCGAAAGGTCGCGGCGGTTGCGGTGAACGATCGCGGGGATCAGGAATGCCGCAAGATACGCGACAAGTGGCAGCGCAGCCTGCAAGGTGGCATAGACACCCGTCACGCGGCGGTCAGACCCCGAGGATAGGGTGACCGCCTCGGTGGTCAAGGTTGCAATGCGACCCGCGCCCATGAACAGGGTCGGCAGGTATTGGGCGACCGACACGGCCACACCGATGGCAGCAGCGGTCATGATCGGACGTATCAGCACAGGCAGCTTTATCGCCCACAATCGGCGTCCACGGCCGGCCCCAAGCGCGGCAGCGGCGCGGATCATGCGCGGATCCAGTGCGCGCCAGGGATCCGACAGCGCGATCATCACGTAGGGAAAGACGAACAGGGCTTGTGCCCAGACCACCGCCCAAATGCTTCCCGACAAGCCAAGGTGCAGAAAGCCGATGTTCAACCCAAATAGAAACCCGATCTGCGGGATAAGAAGCGGCAGATAGATCAACGCCTCGGCCCAGGGCGCGCGGGCCCTGGGGGCGCTGTCTTCTCCCTCCAGCCAGGCAATTGCCAGTGCAAGCGACAGGGCGACCGTCGCCCCGGCCAGTACAAGCGTATTGGCCAGTGCCCGCATCCAGCGGTCTTGTGCGCCCATCCACGGCTTCAGCGACCAGGTTTCCGGCAGAACCTGCGGAAAGGACCACCGCCATGCCAATGACCAGACCACCAAAGACAGCATGGCAAGGACCCCCACCGACATCAGCACCATCACCCCGGCGCTGGTGACCCAAAGGCCGGGTTCGGCTGACAGCCCCCGACCGCCCCTGCGCAGCCACCAGCGACCGATGACCTTCCCCACGGCCTCGCCCAGCACAAGCAGGCCCACCCCCAGAACAACGATACCGGCTTGAAAGATGGCTCCGGCTGACGCGGGCAGGATCATCGCGGGGTTGGGGTCGCTGAACCACCGTGTCACGGCGACTGCCAGCGTCGGCGGGTTTGATGGGCCAAGGATGATCGCCATATCCACTACCGACAGCGCATAGGCCAGCACCACCCAAACCGGCAGCCGGATAAGCGGCCAGACTTGCGGCATGATGATCTTGATCCAGACGATGCCGCGTCCGTACCCAAGCGCGCGCCCGGCGGCCATCTGTCGCGCCACCGGGATCTGGCTTAGCGCCGACAGGATCACCAGCAAAAGAAACGGGACCTCCTTGACCATCAGTCCAATCATCAGGGCGATACCCCAGCCATCATTGACCAACGGGATGTCAGGCGGACGGTCCCAGCCTGCCACCGGCGCCAAAGCCCGCGCGATCCAGCCCGAGGGCGCCAGCACAAATGCAAGCCCCACCGCCATCGCGGCATGCGGGATGGCCAGGAACGGCGTCAACAGGCGCGCACCCGCCGACGGGTTGATCCGGGCGTGAACCGCCGCGCAAAACCCGGTCGCAAGCAAGAGCGACAGCAGGGTCGAGCCAAGGCCCGTGACCAGAGTCAGGCGCAGGCTGGTGCCAAACCCCGGCAGCGCCGCAAGGTCCCGCCATGGTTCCAGTGAAGCCACATCTTGTCCCAACGCGGGCAAGACGCCAAAGGCGGCCCGGCCCGTCTGCCACAGGCCAAAGACAATAGGGGCGATCAGACCAAGCCCGACCACCCCCAGAACAATGGCCCGCAGCAGACGGCCGTCATGGCTCATTTCGTGTAGCGCCGCGCCCATTCGTCAGTCAGCCGGGTCATCCAGCTGGCATGTGGTTCCAGCAGGGTCGGGCCAAGGTCTGCAACGCTGGGCAGTGCTGGCGCAGTGGGCAGGGCAGCAAAGGCGGCCTGTGCTGCGGTGTCCAGCTTTGAGGGGTCCAGGACC
>JAUSPL010000607.1 GCA_030656535.1 Gemmobacter sp. | reverse complement strand
GGAAAGTGTCTGACTGCATCCTCAGGCGGGATGGAGAATGTATGGCTGTCGGCTCCGAACTTGGCTACGATACGAGTGCTTCGGCGCTGACCATGGCCAACACCATCTTTGGCGACGGTGTAGCCGTGATAAGGGCAAGCTATACCGGCGACAGAGACTCATCAGCCGTTTTCAGCAGGGGCGACAGCCGGTCGCCAGATGTGACGCCCTCGGACACCGGGGTCATATTATCGACAGGCAGGGTGAGGGATTTCACCCAGTCCAACGGCGATCCAAACCGCAGCAACAGTACGACGACCGACACTGACGGCATCGACAACAACAGCATGTTCAACGCGCTTGCCGGCGTGCGGACCTATGACGCCGCCTGGTTGGATGTGGATTTCATTCCCACCACGTCACAAATGACGATGCAGTTCGTCTTTGCGTCGGAAGAATACCCCGAATACATCAACTCGATCTACAACGACGTGGTCGGCGTCTGGGTGAATGGGCAGCACGCGCCGCTGGCATTGGGGACCGGGCAGATCAGCGTGAACAACCTGAACGCGGTCAACAATCCCAATATCTTTGTGTCGAACGCAAACGACGCGTACAACACGGAAATGGACGGGTTTACCATCACCATGACGCTGGTGATGAACGTCAATCCCGGCGTGCTGAACTCGATCCGCATCGGTATTGCCGACGGGTCGGATTCGCAATACGACAGCTCGGTCCTGATTGCCGCAGACAGCGTGCAGGCATCCATCGTCGCCAGACCCGACTATGTCGAGGTAAGGATCGGGTCTACAAACACAGTCGACCTGCTGGCAAATGACCAATCCCCCGTCGCCGGCAACAGTGTCCTGATCATTACGGCGATCAATGGTATCCCCGTGACGGTTGGGTCGACGGTCACTCTGGCCTCTGGTCAGGTCATCACGCTGAATGCCGATGGCACGATCACAGTTGTCGCCGACAACAACGTTGAACAGGTCAATTTTACCTATACGGTCCAAAGCACCAGCGGAAACGCCACGTCCGCCACAGGCTTTGTCACGCTCAACCAGATCCCCTGCTTTGTGGCGGGAACGCTGATCCGTACACCTTTGGGTGAGGTTTCGGTGGAAACCCTGCGCCCCGGAGATCTGGTGCACACCTTGGATGATGGCCCCCAGCCGCTACGCTGGATTGGCCGACGTTCCGTAGAGGCGATCGGCACCTTTGCCCCGATCCGCATCGCAGCGGGCACCTTTGGGCCGCACCGCACCCTTTTGTTGTCACCCCAGCATCGGGTGCTTGTGCGCGACGGGCTTGCCGAACTGCTGTTCGGGGAACAAGAGGTGCTTGTTGCGGCAAAGGATCTTGTGAACGGCAAATCGGTCACGCTACGGACAGGGGGCATGGTGGAATATGTCCACTTGCTGTTCGACCGTCATCAGGTGGTGTTTTCCGAAGGATTGGCCACCGAAAGCTACATGCCCGGACCGCAAACCGCCCACAGTTTCGATGAGGACATCGTCGCGGAAATCTCAAGCCTGTTCCCCGAATTGAACACCCTGACCGGCGAAGGCTACAGCCCGTCTGCGCGACGCACGTTGCGCAGTTATGAGGCGCAGGTTCTGATGCGCAACCCGTCCAAGCCCAACCAGACAACCGCCCAGGCGGCCTTGACCCCACCAGTCCGAACCAATCCAGTCGCAGCCGCGGCTGGCCCTGTTGACGCCACCCGGCGTGGCAAGGCCGCGTCCCGCGCGCCCCAGGCCCCAGAGCCGGAAGTGGCCCGGCCGCTTTCGACATGTGCCGCATGACCGCAGCCGCCACCGATTGGATCGCCCTGCCCCATGACCCTCACCCGATGCTGCCAGCAGGGTGTTCGTCCCTGCTGGAACAGGGCGCGCTGGTGATTGAAACGCGGCCCGGACTGACAGAACCAGCCGTCTTGGTCGATCATCAGGTGGCGTCATGCACGTTTTCGGTGCTGGCCGACCCCGAAACGGGGGTGTCCGTGCTGCACCGGCAGGGCCGCGTGCTGCGTCGCCACAGCTTGCCCGGCCCGATTGCCCCCCTGACCACAGGGGCGTTGATCACCTATGCCTGGAATACCGCTGGCCGTGCCTGGGCGTTGTCGGTGACGGCACCTGACGGCAGCGACTCTCATCGGATCACGGGCTCGGGGCCGATTGCCCTGATGGCTCACGATGCCTGGGGGCTATGTCAGCCCTCGGAACATCAGATGGTGGACTGGTGCGGTGTCCGCGTTTTGCGCAGCACTCCGGTCGGAAACCTGTTGGTCGGCCAGGACACCCCCATCACCACACCATCAGGTGACCGCCCGGCCCACAGCCAGCAACCTGGGGACACCGTGCTGTCCCCGGATGGCATTGAAAACACGCTGCGCGAAGTCCGCAGCGTGGAACTGCCGTGTTTCGGCAGCCTTTCCGCCGTGGCCCTGCGCAGCGGTCCGTTTCGGATCCGCCACGACGTGTTGCTGGGCCCACAGACGGTCCTGCGGCTGCAGGGCGATGACGTTGAGTATGTGTTTGGGCAAGAAGCCGTCCTGAACGCTGCTCAGGATCTGACAGATCCGAGGCTGGCCGAGCGTCAACGCGACGGGCGCACCGCGCATATGATCGGCATCGTGACGGCCCATCCGGGCCTGATCCAGACGGGCACCCTTGCCCTGCATGCAGGTCATGCCCCGCGCATATTGCGCCCCTATGAGGCCGCTGCCCTGATGTCGGCCCGCCGGGGAACCCCGCTGCGGGCCGCGTGACTGACCCTCCCAATGCCGCATCGACGAAATGCCCCGACCGGGGGCCAGGCAATACGTCTGTCAGTCGTAAAAAGGCGTCATCTGCGCCACGATGACCGAGTTTTCCGCCAAAGCCCGTTCCATCAGCTCGCGCTCGTCCGCGTCGATCTCTTCGCCGCCTGCCAGGCGCTCGTCCAGCGTGCCCAAGCCCGACACTTCCAACACCGCCATATCGGCTTGCTTCAAGATCGCCACGCTTTCACGCACCGCCTCGGGTTCATCCACGCCGCTGGCATAGATCATCAACGCAGCCCCGGTGGCATGTTTGGGCAGCCCGTCCCCCGGCTTGCGCCCGACCTCGACGATCAGCGTGAAGACTTGCTGGCGCGAGGGTTTCTTGTCTGTGGTGTCGGTCATTCCGGCCTCGCTGCGTTGCACCGCCTGACGTTGCGGCCAAAGTTCATACAAACGCAGCCTGCTCTAGCAACACAGGCCACGGCTCACAATGGCGCATCTGCTGCCCCGCGCGTAAAGCACCAAGTAACCCGACCATGGACATGACCCAAGGGACCGACAAGTCGCTTTTGTCGAACGGCCGGATCTGCCTCACACCCGTCCCGGGGCCACGCAGCAGAGGAACCGGTCCACAGTCAGCCGCCCGGACTGCTGATCCATCAGCGCCCCTGTCGCAAGCGTCAATCAGCCATCAGGTGCCAGTCATGGTCATAGACCTGCGTCGTCTGTGAACAGATTGCAGCCCGCCCTTGGACTGGCGATGCCGCGCACCGGAGCGAAACACGGCCCCAAAATTGCACAGCGGAAAAACCGGCAATCAAGGAAAATCTTTCACCCCCTGCGCGGAAATGGCTGCTACGCTGGCCCCACCTCAATGCAGGAGAGACAGATGACCCCTTCGGTGCCCGCCGCCCTTCTGGCCGTGCTTGCCGCCCTTGGTCCCGCGCAGGCCCAGAACCGGGTGGACCAGATCCGCCCCGACGCCCCCGAACTGGCCGCCCGTGGCCCGTTTGCCGTCGGCGTGCGGCAACTGACACTGACCAACCCCGACCAGATCGACGTCGTGAACTCGGGGACCGAGGTCAAACGTGCTGACCGCAGCCTTACGCTTGAAATCTGGTATCCTGCGACCGAGGCCACCACCCCCGGCACCGAATATGCCACCATTCTGCGCGACGGGGTGACCCCGGTCTCCCTGCGCGGCATCGCCGCCCGCGACGCCGCAGCTGCGCCGGGGCCGTTTCCCTTGGTGATCGTGTCGCACGGCT